>JBIIND010000148.1:0-4960 GCA_044337665.1 Cyanobium sp. | reverse complement strand
CTCCACCAACGTCAGCACCAGCGGATCCGGCCGCTCAGCCGTGGCGCCGAAGGCCAGCCCCTCGCGCCGCAGGGGTTCGTGGAAAGCCCAGGCGGTCGCCGTGGGCAGGCTGGCCCGGGCCGCTTCACCGCCTTCGCGTTTCAGCTGGCGCAGGAAGCGGTCGAGGTCCGCGGGTTGCAGGGTGGAGAAGGAGATCGGTTGGAGCTCAATCTCAGCCCAACAGGCGGTGGTGACCTCCAGGTTGATCAGCGGCGGCAGCCACACCAGCTGGGCGGTCTCAAAGGTTTCCTCCCGCTCCTCCAGCCCCTGCAGCCAGGACGATGGGCCAGCGGGCGGTGGAGGTGGGGCCGGCGGCTTCGGCCGCCAGCTCCGCTCCAGTTGCTCGGCCAGGGCCTCATAGCGGCCGCCCAGGCCCCGCAAGCAGCTGGGGGCCGCGGTGGCGAAGGCGCGCAGCAGCTCCTGATCGGGATGGCTCTCGCACTGCTCCGGCGTCAGCAGCAGGGCTTCGAATTGGTCCTGGCTGAGGTTGAGCCTCTGGATCACGAACGCCTGCACCCGCTCATACACCGCCCGCGCCTGCCAAACCCGCAGGCCCTCGCGCAACCGCGGCCGCAGCCCCTCATCCGCAAAGCGCAACAGCTGCTGATCGATCGGGATGGGGGTAGCCGGTGGCTGAGTGGCCGGGGTGAACAGGCCGCTCAACAGCACCTCCGCCTGCTCCACCACGGCCTCCGTTCCCATTGGCTCCAGCATCTGGCCATGCAGTAGGCGCACGATCGGCAGCGTGATCAGCGGCGCAAAGGTGAGCAGGGCCAGCAGCTTCCGCGCCCGTGCCGACGCGGTGAACAGAAACACCGCCAGGAGATCTTCTCTGTCCGCCTCTGCGGTGTCCACCTCTGCGGTGCCGGCCCCTGCGGCCGAATTACCCCCATGGCTAGAGACCGGATGGGGCAGGGCAAAGCGGTAGGCCAGGGCGCTCCCCTGGCGTGAGCCAGCCAGCAGCTGGGCCCAGCCGCCGAGGAACTCCGGCTGCAGCTGCAACACCGGCAGGGTGAGCCAAGGAGCCCCGCCGGCTCGTGCGGTCTCGGGCGGGCCACCCTCCACCGGCTGCCAGGCCAGTTGGCCATGGGGCCGCATCGGCGTGGCGGAACGGATCCAACCCGCCGGCTGCTCGGCCAGGGCCGTCCGCAGCCAGAGCCGTTGGGGAAACAACTGCAGCAGCGCCACGGGCTGCACCACCGCCCAGCTCTGCAGCAGCTCGGCCATGGCGCCCCGGTACCAAGCGGGGCCCACCACATCGCTCACCACCAGCACCAGCGAACGGTCCGAGCGCTGGCGTAGCCGCCGCGTCGCGCACGGCCGGCCCCGCAGGTCGTGGAGCGCCACCGTGCCCTGGGGGCCGTTGAGCAGCTGCCAGCAGCGCAGATCCCGCCAGCGCACCTCCCGGGCCAGCAAGCGCGGCAGCTCGCGCCGCAACCGCTGCCACAGAGCCATCGAGGGGCTGCCATCGAACACCAACTGCAGCTCCAGCCAGGGTTGGCGCCGGGGCCGCAGGCAGGGCTGCCAAGGCATTCCGTCGCTGCGGGCCGTGGCGATCGCCTCCACCGTGGCTTCCATATCCAGCAGGCAGGCTGGTCCCTCCTCCTGCCAGCGGCTGAGCGGTGCCAGGGCGCGGCCGAGCTGGCGGGGCCGGCGGATCAAGGCGGAATCGGCAATGCCCACCCGAGGCGCGGCCGCGTTGCCGGCGTTCTCCGCCGTGAGCGGCGCCAGCAGGGCCTCCGGTGGAGCAGGTGGGGTGGGGGGCGTTGCGTGGTCGGGCGCTGGCGGCGCCACGGCTGATCCGGCTGGCCGCTGATCGGCCTCGGGTTCTGGGCCCGCAAGGTTGGCGTGGGCCGGGTCGCCTTCGTTGCCGCCCGGCGAAGGCTCTTCCGCAGGGCGGCGATCGGGTGGCGTTTGGGGCAGGTCCGCCGCCAGCGTTCGCGCCAGCCACAGCCAGTCGTTGATCTCCGCAGCGGTCCAGCCGCGGCGGCCGAGCAGCTTCACCAGCTCCGGCCAGCGCTCCAGGGCCGCGGGCGCCGGGCTCACAGCCTCCCTGCCCCTGGATCCGGCGGCTGCTCCGGTTCGGCATTGAGGGCCTGGAGCAGCACCTGGCGCAGGTCCTGGCGGGTCGCCTCCGAAACAGGCGGCGATTCCTGCTCCAGCAGAAAGGCCAGGTTCAGCAGCTGATCCAGGGCCAGGCTGTCGCCCACCCCCTGGGCCGCCTGGCTGGCCGCCTGGAACTCGCGCAGGGCAACCTCCAGCTGGGCCAACGGCCGGCTGCCCGGATCCTGGCCGGCGGACTGGCTGCCGGCGTGCTGGAAAGCGGAAGACCAGTGGCTACGCACAATCGCCTCCAGGCTCGCGGGGTCGCGGCTGAAATCCGGCATCGGCACCCGCAGGCAACGGCGATTAAAGGCCGGCGGGAACTCCCGTTCACCGTTGCTGGTCATCACCACCAACGGGAAGGCGTGGCATTGCACCACCGCTCCATAAATCGTGACCGGAATCGCCTGACCGTTGTCCTCTTCATCGGCCGAATTGATGGAGCGGGGCTGGGCCGTGCCGGTGGCTGCACCAGTTGTGGAACCAGCGGTGGCGAAGTTGGAATCGCGCTGCAGCTGCGAGAGCGTGAACTTACCTTCCTCAAACAAGTGCAGCAGTTCATGGGCCAGGTTGAGATCGCCCTTGTCGATCTCATCGATCAGCAGCACCCGCGGCAGCGGCATCGGCAGAAACGCGGTGCCCACAGGACCCAGGCGCATGTAATGCTCCACCGGCCGGACCATCGGCTCCGCCGCAGCGTTGGCCTGCGGTGGCTGGCTTGCCTGCGACGGCTGGTTCGGCGGCGACTCAGCGGTTTTGCGGGCGATCTCCAGATCCTGCAGACGGGCCAGGGGGTCGTAAGACGCCAAGGCCTCGGCAAGGGTGGCTCCCGGCGTGACGGACCACTCCAGCACCGGACCCAAGCCGAGCCATTCGGCCACGGCGTAGGCCAAGGTGGTTTTGCCGGACCCCGGCAGGCCGGTGAGCAGCAAGGGGCGTCGCAGGCTGAGGGCCGCATTCACCGCCAAGACAAGATTGCGGCTGGCGGCCGAATCCGGCAACACGAAACTGGCGGCGCGGGTTCGAGAGCGGCTGTAGCGCTCGGAGATATCGGCCAGACACCTCAGTCGTAGCCAACGCTCCCAGGCCGCAGCAGCGCCCTGGGTCTGGAACGCTTCTGCGCTCAGAAAGGTGCGCCAGGGAGGCGGTGGATCGCCAGTTGGAGGTTTGGGATGGTGGCTCAGGTCATAGGAAATCTTGGCCTCTGGCGCCGATCCGGAGGAGGGGGGGAAGAAGGGCTGGCAACGTCCCCGGGTGGAGGCAAAGCGCTGCCAGGTGGTGGTGGTGGTCATCGGAAGGGGATGCTCATAGGGGCTGAAGTTCGTGTGATCGGTGGTAGGTAGCGATGATCCTCCCAGAAAATGGTGCCACTGCGGATGTAATCCCGGATTGCAGGATCCGAGGAATCATCAGGTTTGGACCTGTAGCTGCGAAGGCGGTGAAAAATTGCCAGGAACTCTGGGCCTTCCCAACCAAGGATGAGATCCATCGGATGGGACGAAGGCTGCTCGAGAGATCTAGCTACGGCGCTGGCTGTCGAACTGCCTGCTTCCCACCAGATCAATGGTTTCGCGAGGGCTAGCAAATGGCCAAGCCGCAGCCCATCGTCGCGGTCGACCGCAGCGGAATACGGCTGCCAGCGCAGCAGAATGGCATCGCGGTCCTGAAACGCCGCGTCATGGGCAGCTTGGTCTTTCGCATCGCCTGCTCCAGCGGCGATTCGATCAACGGTCTGGCCATCGAGGGATTTGGCGATCCGAACCGGTGCGTTTGTCGCGGCATCCAACTGGGGATCAGAACTCCCGTCGGCCTGCACATTTGTAATGCTCAGCCAAGACAGTTCAGCAAGCTTGGCGGGTGGCTCTGAAAAAATGCTCTCCACCACCGCTCTCGATGCATCCTTGAGGAAACGCTGCGTGTCGTTGAGAGAGTGCCGATATCCCAATACTGGCCATCGGGACGAGCAAGCCAGGAATAAGGGCATGCCGATGATGGCGAGCCGAGGAAGCCGCCGACAAACCACCTCATCCAACTCGGCCAAAAGCCTGCCAAGTCTTGGTTGCGTAAGCAACTCCTGAGGTAGAAACACAACGGGCAAAAGGCTGGTATTATTCAACTGATCGAACTCTGGGGCACCATTCCATTCATCAACGTAAGCGCCAGCAATCGCTTCAGCAAGCTGATCAAAGCTCAAATTATCGGGGTCGATGCCACAGTCAGTCGTCTTGGCAAGATTTGACTCTCTTGGCTTCTCTGAAGCGCCTTTCCTGAACCAACAATGGAGTGAATAACGCGAATCTTTCGAATTTTTTTTCTCCCCACGAGGTGCAGGTACAGGTGCAATGAAGAGCAGCAAACGGCAGGGTTCAGCAGATTCTGCTGATTGCACTTGCTGGCGTTGGAGACATAGCGGAAGTGCTGCAACAGGCTCCTGGAGAGCCGATCGCTCCCGCGCAATCCGGCACACATCAGCTCGAATGGTGGCGTAAGGCTCTTGATCTTTGCCAGAGGGCTTGGCAATCGCATTGTGACTGCGATCAATGCTGACAGTACGAATAATTCCCACTGGCCGGGCCGAATCAGCACCAACAACCCGAAAGGGAGCCTGGTCGGTTTGATGGAAGTTCAACCATTCGATTTCTAGACTGTCAGCTTGTTCAAAGAACCAATTTGTAACCTGGCGCAATTGATCACTGCCTCTTTTAAGCTCTGCCGCCCGCCTCGAGACAGGGATCGAGCCCAACATATTCGCCAGGCGCGTGCCAAGATGCGGAGTATCTATAAAATAAACGCTTTGGGTAGCCCTAACAATCCAGTC
>JBIIND010000147.1:0-4968 GCA_044337665.1 Cyanobium sp. | reverse complement strand
CGCTGAGCGGGTGGAGCTGCGCTGCAATGGGCCCACCACCCCCGCGGTTCTGGTGCCCCTCGACGAGGATGGGGCCTTCACCTACCTGGTGATGCCGGTCCAGATCCGCTCCTGAGCGCTTGTCCCTCCCCGAGCAGCTGCTGTTGAGCGACCTGCTGAGACGGCGCGTGCGCTGCGAGCGGGGCCTGGACCATGGTCCGGGGGTCAGCGGTTGGATGCATCCGCCGGTGCACCGGCTGCTCGGTTGGGTCAGCCGGCCCTCCGCCCTCTCGCAGCGCCGCCTGGTGTGGCGGCTCGATCAGCTGCGTGGGCTCGAGGAGCAGGAGCTGTACGTGGTCGGGGATCCCGCTGAGACCGATGCGGCCACCGTCGGAAGGTTGCCCACCTTGATGGAGGCGGCCCTGACCGGTGTCGGTGGTCGCCCCCTCGGCAGCGTGGCCGATTCCGCGGTGGAGCTCCGCACGGGCCGCATTCTTCACTACCTCGTCTCCCGCAGCGACCCCCGCCTTCCCGGTGCCAGCCGCTGGCGCCTCAGCCCCGATCGCATCGTCGACCAGCAGCCCGGCCGGGTGATGACCGCGTTGGCGGAGCTCGACGATCTGCCCCTCGCCCGGGCCAGCGTCCGCCAACAGTTCCTGCGCCGCTCCCGCCGCTGGCGCGAACAACTCCAGGAGGCGGGTGGAAATCTGGAGGATCGCCTCGAGGGTTGGCTCGAGGAGCCCCCCTGGCACGAAGCCCGCGAGGGGGGGGAATGGCCCGAGGCCACGGGGCCAGCCCCCGCCTGGGCCGACGATGGCGACCCCCTGGAGAACTGGCCGGAGGAGAGCGGAATGGATCCATCCCCCCAGCGCCGCCGGGAGTCCCCCGGTCGAACCGACCGGCGGCGACCGGCGGATCCCCTTGACGATCCCTGGGACCTTCCCTAACGGCGCCGCCGCGGATCTCTGGCCCCAGCCGGCCGACCAGCTCCCGTCAGAGGGCGTCCGCGGTGCGGTCCGCTTGGCTCCCCGCCGGGCGCTCGGGGAGACTTGACACTCCCCGCGATGTCGCCCGGTGGTCAGCTCCTCCGCCCCCTCCTATCCCCTGGACGAGGCGCTGCGCAAGGAGGGCCTCACGGAGGCCGACTACGGCGAGATCGTGCGTCGCCTCGGCCGGGCTCCGAACCGGGCCGAGCTCGGCATGTTCGGGGTGATGTGGTCCGAGCACTGCTGCTATCGCAACTCCCGGCCCCTCCTGGCCGGCTTCCCCACCAGCGGTCCGCGCATCCTGGTGGGGCCGGGGGAAAACGCCGGCGTGGTGGATCTCGGGGAAGGTCAGCGGCTGGCCTTCAAGATCGAAAGCCACAACCATCCTTCCGCCGTGGAGCCGTTCCAGGGGGCGGCAACGGGCGTGGGCGGCATCCTGCGGGACATCTTCACCATGGGAGCCCGGCCGATCGCCCTCCTCAACGCCCTCCGCTTCGGCCCCCTCGATGACCCCCGCAACGTCGGCCTGATGGAGGGGGTGGTGGCTGGCATCGCCCATTACGGAAACTGCGTGGGCGTGCCGACGGTGGGGGGTGAAGTGGCCTTTGATCCCAGCTATTCCGGCAATCCGCTCGTCAATGCCATGGCCCTCGGGCTGATGGAGACCGAGGAGATCGTGCGGGCCGGTGCCAGTGGCATCGGCAACCCGGTGGTGTACGTGGGCAGCACCACGGGCCGCGACGGCATGGGCGGCGCCAGCTTCGCCAGCGCCGAGCTCAGCGAGGCCTCCCGCGACGATCGCCCCGCCGTCCAGGTGGGGGATCCATTCCTGGAGAAGGGGTTGATCGAAGCCTGCCTGGAGGCGTTCCAGAGTGGCGACGTGGTGGCGGCCCAGGACATGGGTGCCGCCGGCCTCACCTGCAGCTGCGCTGAGATGGCCGCCAAGGGCGGGGTGGGGGTGGAGCTCGACCTCGACCGGGTCCCGGCTCGGGAGAGCGGCATGACGGCCTACGAGTTCCTGCTCAGCGAGTCCCAGGAGCGGATGCTGTTTGTGGTCAAGCCCGGCCGCGAGGAGGCGCTGATGGCTCGCTTCCGTCGCTGGGGCCTGCAGGCGGCGGTGGTGGGTCGGGTGTTGGAGGAGGGCGTGGTGCGGGTGCTGCTGAACGGTGCCGTCGCCGCAGAGTTGCCCGCCCGCGCCCTGGCGGAGGACACGCCGATGAACCACCACACCCTCCTCGCCGAGCCCCCGGAGGCGATCCAGGCCCATTGGCGCTGGAGTGAGGCCGACCTGCCCCCGGCGGATGACCACGGGGTGATGCTCGCGGATGGTCGCCTGCCCTGGGGGGATGTTCTGCTGCGCCTGCTGGACGACCCCACGATCGCCAGCAAGCGATGGGTCTGGCGCCAGTACGACCACCAGGTCCAGGCCAACACGGTGGTGCCCCCGGGCGGCGCCGACGCGGCTGTGGTGCGCTTGCGCCCCCAGCGGGGGGAGGGGTCGCTGCGGCCCACGGGCCGCGGGGTTGCGGCGGTGGTGGACTGCCCCAACCGCTGGGTGGCCCTCGATCCGGAGCGGGGTGCCCAGGCCGCGGTGGCCGAGGCGGCCCGCAACCTCAGCTGCGTCGGCGCCGAGCCCCTGGCGGTGACCGACAACCTCAACTTCCCTTCCCCCCAGACCCCAACCGGTTACTGGCAGCTGGCGATGGCCTGCCGTGGCCTGGCGGAGGCCTGCCGGGCCCTGGAGACACCCGTCACCGGTGGCAACGTCTCGCTCTTCAACGAGAGCCGCCTGCCCGACGGCTCCCTGCAGCCCATCCATCCCACCCCCGTGGTGGGGATGGTGGGGCTGGTGGGCGACCTGGCCCGGGTCACCGGCCTGGCCTGGCGACAGGACGGCGACGCCATCTGGCTCCTGGGGGTGTCCCCCGAGGCCGCCGACGCCCCCGCCGACCCCCGGGTTTCCCTGGCCGCCGGCAGCTACCTGGAGTGCATCCACGGGCGGCTCACGGGCCGCCCGCCCGCGGTGGATCTCCACCTGGAGCGGGCTGGGCAGGCCTTCCTGCGTGGGGCGATCGCCGCCGGGCTGGTGGTTTCCGCCCATGACCTGAGCGACGGTGGCCTGGCGGTGGCGGCGGCTGAGTGCTGCCTGGCCGGGGGGCTCGGGGCCCGCCTGGTGCTGCCCGCCGGTTCCGCCCGTCCCGATCGACTGCTCTTCGCCGAGGGGGGCGCCCGGATGCTCGTGAGCGTGTCTCCCACCCGCGCGGGGGACTGGCGGCAGGCCCTGGAGCGCGCGGGCTCCGCCGTTTCGGCCCTGGAGCTGGGGGTGGTGGAGGCCGGGGGAACCCTGAGGATCCTGCGGGGCGAGGCGGTGTTGCTGCAGGTTCCCGTGGCCGATCTGCGTCACAGCTACGACGAGGGCATCCCGCGCAGGCTGCGGGAAGCCGGTCCGCCCCCCGAACATTGAGCCCGCGGGTGATGCGTCAGGATGCCCGGAGTGCGAACCGCCCGCCGCTGTGTCCTCGGCTTCCCCTCCGAACGCCGACCGACCGGACAAGCCGGAAGAAGCCTGTGGAGTCTTCGCCGTCCTGGCACCGGGCCAGGCGGTCGCCAACCTCGCCTACTTCGGCCTCTACGCCCTGCAGCATCGCGGCCAGGAATCCGCCGGCATCGCCGTCTTCCATGACGCCCGCGTGCGGCTGCACAAGGACATGGGCCTGGTCAGCCAGGTGTTCGACCAGGACGTGCTGGAGCGCATGCCCGGTGAACTGGCGATTGGCCACAACCGCTACTCCACCACCGGCAGCAGCCGGGTGTGCAACGCCCAGCCCGTGGTGCTGATGACCCGCCTGGGTCCCTTTGCCCTGGCCCACAACGGCAACCTGGTGAATGCCGCCGAGCTGCGCGCCTCCCTCGACCATCTCTCGGGTGAGTTCACCTCCACCACCGATTCCGAACTGATCGCCTTCGCCCTGCAGGAGGCGGTGGACGGTCGGCTCGACTGGCCGGACGCGATCCGCCGCGCCGCTGGCCGCTGCCGCGGTGCCTTCAGCCTTGTGATCGGCACCCCCGCGGGGCTGTTTGCCCTGCGGGATGGCCACGGCATCCGGCCCTTGGTTTTCGGCCATCTGGGCGAGCCTCAGCAGGCCCAGTGGGCCGTGAGCAGCGAGACCTGCGGCCTCGACATCATCGGGGCCGTCTACGACGACGACGTGGCTCCCGGTGAGCTGGTCCACTTCCGTCAGGGTGCCGCCGAGCCCGTGCGCGAGCGCTGGACCGAGCAGCCGGCGAAGCTGTGCGTCTTTGAGATGATCTACTTCGCTCGCCCCGACAGCCGTTTCTTCGGGGAGTCGCTCTACAGCTATCGGGTGCGCATCGGCGAGGTGCTGGCGCGGGAGAACCCCGTCGAGGCTGACATCGTGATCGGTGTTCCCGATTCCGGCATCCCAGCCGCGATCGGGTACTCCGGGGTGAGCGGCATCCCCTTTGGCGATGGTCTGATCAAGAACCGTTACGTCGGCCGCACCTTCATCCAACCCACCCAGGCGATGCGGGAGGCCGGTATCCGCGTCAAGCTCAATCCCCTGCCCGATGTGCTGGCGGGCAAGCGGGTGGTGGTGATCGACGATTCGATCGTGCGGGGCACCACCAGCCGCAAGCTGGTGCAAGCCCTGCGCGATGCGGGTGCCACCGAGGTGCACATGCGCATCAGTTCGCCACCGGTCACCCACCCCTGTTTCTACGGCATCGACACCGACACCCAGGACCATCTGATCGCCGCCCGTCTCACCCTGGCGGAGATCGAGGGTCACCTCGGGGTTGATTCGCTCTGCTACCTCAGCAAGACCGGCATGGTGGAGGCGGCCCGCACCAGCTCCCACCATTTCTGCACCGCCTGTTTCGACGGCCAGTACCCGATCGAGATGGATGAGGAGATGAAGCGCTCCAAGCTGATGCTGGAGCCGGCCGGCCTGGCCCGCAGCTAGCCGCCGGCGCAAGCCATCGT
>JBIIND010000146.1:0-4978 GCA_044337665.1 Cyanobium sp. | reverse complement strand
GCCCAGGCCTGGGGGTGCGCCTGCGGGGGCCGATGAATCTCGAGGTGGTGGGCTGGAACAGTCGCCACCGCGCCGCCCTGGCCCAGGTGCTCAAGTCCGCCCCTCGCTTCGGCCCCGGGCTGCGGGAGATCCGCTTCGAACCCGACGGCAGCCTCTGGCTGACCACCCGGGAACTGGGCCGGGTGCGGCTCGGCCCGAGCGATGGGCGCCTGCCCCGCCGCCTGGAGGTGGCGGAGCACCTCAACCGCTCCCTGCCGGCCCAGATCCGGGGTCGCCAGCCGCAGATGATCGACCTGAGCGATCCCGATCAGCCGGAGCTGAGCCTCAGCGGCCCGGTCGCAACCGGTCTGGGGGACGGGCGCAACGCCCCTCCCCCCCGCGGCGGTCAATAGGCCAGGCATTGCCCACAGGTCATTGCCAGCCGGAGCGGTCCGGGCGATTCTGTTGCCTTGCGTGAATCTGACGGCACCCGAGCCCGACATAATGCAGCCGCCGATCAACGGTCTCAACCTCTCCGGGCTGGCCCCGACCCCGAGCCCCCAGGCTCGGCACATCCCTTCCCCCGTCGCCTCCCCGCTCTCTCCGGCGCCCCTGATGGACTCCCTCGACATGAGCCAGACCCAGCCCAGCAGCAATGGCATCGTGCCGAGCCAGTCCGCCCGGATTGAGGTCATCGGGGTGGGCGGCGGTGGCAGCAACGCGGTGAACCGCATGATCGCCTCCGATCTTCAGGGTGTGGGATACCGGGTGCTCAACACCGATGCCCAGGCCCTGCTCCAGTCGGCCGCCCGCCAACGCATCCAGCTGGGTCAGAAACTCACCCGCGGCCTCGGGGCCGGCGGCAACCCCGTGATCGGCCAGAAGGCGGCCGAGGAATCCCGCAGCGATCTGCAGCAATCCCTGGAAGGCGCCGATCTGGTGTTCATCGCCGCCGGAATGGGCGGAGGCACCGGAACCGGTGCGGCTCCGATCCTGGCGGAGGTGGCCAAGGAATGCGGCGCCCTCACCGTGGGGATCGTCACCAAGCCGTTTGGATTCGAGGGCCGCAAGCGGCTGCGCCAGGCCGAGGAGGGCATCGCCCGCCTGGCGGAGCATGTTGACACCCTGATCGTCATCCCCAACGACCGGCTGCGGGACGCGATCGCCGGAGCTCCCCTTCAGGATGCCTTCCGCGCCGCCGATGACGTCCTGCGGATGGGTGTGAAGGGCATCAGCGACATCATCACCAAGCCCGGGCTGGTCAATGTCGACTTCGCTGATGTGCGCTCCGTGATGGCGGACGCCGGCACCGCCCTGCTCGGCATCGGCGTGGGCTCGGGACGCTCCCGCGCCAGCGAAGCGGCCCAGGCGGCCATGACCAGCCCTCTGCTGGAATCCGCCCGCATCGACGGCGCCCGCGGCTGTGTGATCAACATCAGCGGTGGCCGGGACATGACCCTTGAGGACATGACCACCGCCTCAGAGGTGATCTACGACGTGGTCGACCCGGACGCGAACATCATCGTCGGCGCCGTCGTGGATGAGTCACTGGAGGGGGAGATCCACGTCACCGTGATCGCCACCGGCTTCGAGAGCGGCGGCAGCTACCGCCCGGAACGCTCCGCCCCCAGCTTTGCCGACTCGCTCGCCACCACGGCGGAGGAGCGGGGGGCGATGATCCCCCCCTTCCTACTCAACCGCCAGACCCGGATCGACTAGCGGACGACCTCCGGTCGGGATCAAGGAAGGGGGTGACCCGGAGTCCACGCCTGCCCTGAGCATCCCGTGTGGCTGCTCCCTTCCGGTCCTGACCAGATTTGGGCGTCGGGGCCGCGTGGGTCCGAGTCGCGCTGATGCTAGCAATGGCTCCGTCTGCAGGTGCGCCCGTGCCCCAACGTCCCGGTGATCTGATCCTGCGCAAGCAGGCGGGCCTGCCGATCACCGTGCTGACCGCCTGGGACGCCCTCTCGGCCGCGGTGGTGGCGGAGGCTGGAGCCGACGCCGTGCTCGTGGGGGACTCCCTGGCGATGGTGGTGCTGGGGCATGCCACCACCCTGCCGGTCACCCTCGAGGAGATGGTGCACCACTGCCGCGCCGCCGGGCGGGGCCTGGAGATGGCCGGAGCGAATCGGCCGCTGCTGATCGCCGACCTGCCCTTCCTCAGCTACCAATGCGGCATCGACGAGGCGATGGCCGCCGCCGGACGGGTGCTCAAGGAGACCCCCGCCGCCGCCGTCAAGCTGGAAGGTGCCGAGCCGGAGACCCTGGCGGTGATCGACCGCCTGGTGCGCCACGGCATCCCGGTGATGGGCCACCTGGGGCTCACCCCCCAGTCGGTGCATCGGCTGGGCTACCGGCGCCAGGCCGGGGATTCGGTCAGCCAGGAGCGGCTGCGACGCCAGGCCGAAGCCCTGGAGGCCGCGGGCTGCTTCGCCCTTGTGCTGGAGCACGTGCCGGAGCCGATGGGCAGGGAACTCAGCGCCCGGCTGTCGATCCCGGTGATCGGGATCGGCGCCGGCGAAGGCTGCGACGGCCAGGTGCGGGTCACCGCCGACCTGCTCGGCCTCACGCCGCGCCAGCCGCCCTTCTGCCCGCCGCTGCTGGACGGCCGTGGCCTGGCGGTGACAACCCTGCGGGGCTGGATCAGCGCCCAGCAGGCCGCTCCTCCCACCACGCCAACATCTCCCGCAGCACCGCATTGCTCAGGGCCAACCCCCCGGGATCCGTGAGCCGCCAACGGGGCCCCTCGATCCGCAGCAATCCCCGGCGACACCAGGGCTCCAGCCGACCGGCCAGGTCCAGCACCTCCGCCGGCCCCAACCCGAAGTCGGCCGCCAACGCCGCCAGATTCACCCCTTCCCGGCGGCGCAGCCCCACCAGAAGCCGTTCATCCAGGGGTGGCCCCGTGCGGGGCGGCGGCATGCGCTCCAGCCCCGGCTGGCCTTCGGCCAGCCAGGCCGCCCAGCCCTCCCGGGTGCGGGGGCGGGCCAGTCGATGGCCCCAGGGGGCCGAGGTGGCCCCCATGCCGAACCCCCACCAACCGGCGCCATTCCAGTAGGTGCGGTTGTGGCGGGAGGCATGACCCGGCATGGCGTAGTTCGAGATCTCGTAGTGGCCATAGCCGGCGGCGGCCAGCCGCTCCGCCGTGCGCTCCATCAGGTCGGCGGCAAGATCCTCCTGGGGCAGGGCCAGCCCGCCACGCCGCTGGAGCTTTTCAAACACCGTGCCGGGCTCGACGATCAGGTCGTAGATCGAGAGGTGGGGGGCGCCACTGGCGATCGCCTGCTCCAGCTGGCCCTGCCAGAGCTCCAGGTCCTGTCCGGGCAGCCCCTGGATCAGATCGAGGCTCCAGCTGCCCAGATCCCCGGCGCGCCGGGCCCGTTGCAGCCAGTCGATCGCCTCGCGCAGATCGGCGGCCCGGTGGCGGCGGCCCAGGTGGGCCAGCACCGCATCATCGAAACTTTGCCCCCCCAGGCTCACCCGGTTGACCCCAGCCGCCAGGTAGCCGGCCAGCCGCTGGCGATCGAAACTGGCCGGATCCAGTTCCAGGCTGATCTCCGCCGCCGGGGCCAGGCCGTAGCGATGGCGCAGCGCCTCCAGCAGCGCCCCCACCTGGCCCGGGGTGAGCAGCGACGGGGTGCCGCCGCCGAGATACACGGTCGAGAGGGGCGGACCGGCCGGGGCTGCGGCGATCTCGGCCGTCAGCAGACGCAGATAGGCCGGAATCGAGGCGGAGCGTTCCCCATCGGCCCGATCCCCGAGGGGCACCACCGGAAAATCGCAGTAGAAGCAGCGCCGATGGCAGAAGGGGATGTGCAGATAGGCGGCCCGGGGCCCGGCCGGCGGGGCGGGGGCGGACGTCACGGGCGGTAACCCCGTCCTGGCAATCCGCCCCAGATCGGGCATGCTGCCCAGCTGTAGCGATGAGCCGCCACGAAACCCAGCATGGTGGACCCCCTCATCCTGCTGCTGTTCCTGATCTCCGGAGCCGCCACCGGCTGGCTGGGGGTGGATCTGCTGCCTGAGCCGCTCTTGGTGCAGGTCACGAACGTGGATGGGCTGCGCTCGGTGATGGGGGGCTTCGGGGCCTTCTTCGGCGTGATCGCGGGCTTCTTCTTCCAGCAGCTTCGCCGGCGGCTGATGGCCCAGGTGCGCAGCATGCCCACCGACCTGCTGATCAGCCGCGCCGTCGGGCTGATCCTGGGCCTGCTGGTGGCCAATCTGCTGCTGGCGCCGATCCTGCTGCTGCCCCTGCCCTGGGAGGTGGTGCTGGTCAAGCCGCTGGCGGCGGTGCTGAGCAACGTGTTCTTCGGCGTGCTGGGCTACAACCTGGCCGAAGTGCACGGCCGCACCCTGCTACGCCTGTTCAACCCCAACAGCACCGAAGCCCTGCTGGTGGCCGAGGGGGTGTTGCAGCCCGCCAGCGCCAAGATCCTCGACACCAGCGTGATCATCGATGGCCGCATCCGCGGTCTGCTGGCCAGCGGCCTGCTGGAGGGCCAGGTGATCGTCTCCCAGGCCGTCATCGACGAGCTGCAGACCCTGGCGGATTCCGCCAACGCCGAAAAGCGGGGCAAGGGCCGCCGCGGCCTGAAGCTGCTTTCCGAGCTGCGGGAGCAGTACGGTCGCCGCCTGGTGGTCAACAGCACGCGCTACGAGGGCAGCGGGGCCGATGAGAAGCTGCTGCGCCTCACCGCCGACACGGGCGGCACCCTGCTCACCGCCGACTACAACCTGGCCAAGGTGGCCGAGGTGCAGGAACTCAAGGTGCTCAACCTCAGCGAGCTGGTGATCGCCCTGCGCCCGGAGGTGCAGCCGGGGGACAGCCTGCAGCTCAAGATCGTGCGCGAGGGGAAGGAGGCCGACCAGGGCATCGGCTACCTGGAGGACGGCACCATGGTGGTGGTGGAGGACGCCCGCCAACGGATCGGCGAACGCCTGCCCGTCACCGTCACCGGCGCCCTGCAGACCCCCACCGGCCGCATGGTGTTCGCCCGCA
>JBIIND010000145.1:0-4994 GCA_044337665.1 Cyanobium sp. | reverse complement strand
CCATCCGCCAGAGCGCCCGCCGGGGCCTTTACGCCACGGCCCTCTCCGCCCTGCGCCGCAGCCAGCTTCTCTATCCCTGTCGCTGCAGCCGCCGCCTGCTGGCCGACATCTCCGCCCCCCATGGAGCGCCCAGCGTCTATCCGGGCCATTGCCGCGACCGGCCGCCGCTCTGGGGTCCGGTGGCCGGGCGATTGCCCAGCTGGCGGCTGCGCCTGCCCTCCGGTCCGCTGCGCTGGGAGGAACGGTTCGGGCCGTCCGGCCTCCTGGATGGGGCCCGGCAGGTGGGGGATGGGGTCCTGCGCCGCGCCGATGGCGTGATCGCTTACCACCTGGCCACCGCGGTGGATGAACTCACCCTTGGGATCAGCGATGTGGTGCGCGGGCAGGATCTCTGGGCCTCCACCGGCGCCCAGGTGGCGGTGATGGCGGCCCTGGGGGCCTTGCCGCCCCGCTATGGGCATGTGCCGCTCTGGCGGGATGGGCAAGGCCAGCGGCTCAGCAAACGGGAGGCCGCCGAGGGGCTGGGGGGGGCCCGGAGCCGCGGCCTCGATGCGGCGGCGGTGATCGGTGAACTCGCCGCCAGCCTGGCCCTGGTGCCGCCGGGGGTTCGGATCTCCGCCCGGGAGCTGCTCAGCGACATCGATGCCGCCCGTCTGCGGGCGTGTTGTCGCTCGGATTGGCCACAGGGGCCCAACTCTTAAGGATGGTTTCGGGATGGAGGTGCCCGTTCCCCGCCACAGTGAGGAGATACAGACACACCGCCGTCCGATGAGCCTCACCCCCGCCCATTCCCCGCCCGCGTCCCGTCCTGCAGCCGCCCCCATCCCGGTCCAAGCCGGCCGGCCCTGCCCCCACTGCGGTGGCAGCGGCAGCCTTCGCCTCGCCGATCAGCGCTACCGCACCTGCCTGGAATGCCTCGGCAGCGGCCGCCTGGTCGCCATCGGCGAAACCTTTCCCCTGGCGGGACTCAGAACCGCTTCGCCTGCTTCTTCTTCTGCTGCCAGATGAAGAAGGCGGCTGTGCCGACCACCGCCGCCAGCGGCACGGCCGTCAGCAGGAGCAGGATCACAGCGGTCCAATCGGTGTACATCCCTGTTTCCGAGGTGAAAACGCTGCCATCATCCCAGCAGAGCCGCCCCTCCCGGATGTCCCGCACCCGGCGGATCGCCCCGTTGATCTCCGCCCTCTCCTCCCTGCTCCTCGCCCTCCCCGCACCGCCGGGCCAGGCCGGTGTGGCCTTTGAAAACTGCGTGCGCGGCCCCGGCGGTGCCCTCACCTGCGACACGGTCCCCACCGGCGACACCCTCCTCACCGACAAGGACACCCAGTTCGGCCTGTACCAGAACGCCAGTCCCGGCTGGAACGAGTTCAACCCCTTCCAGGGCTACGACGAGGATTTCGGGGATGACCCCTACTGAACCTCCGGCCAGAGGCCACCGGGTCGCAGCGCCGAAGGCGTGCGCCCGAAGGTCTTGTGGATGTCGCGGCTGAAGCTCGAGAGATTCACGTAACCGCAGCGTCGGGCGATCGTGCGCACCGGTTCCGTCGGACTGGCCCCCTGCAGGGCCTGCCGGGCCGTCTCCAGTCGACGTTGCCGCACCCACTGCATCGGGCCGCAGCCGAAGCGGCGCTGGAAGGCGTACTGCAGGGTGCGCCTGGAGCTGCCGCTGCGCTCGCTCAGTTCCTGCAGGCTGAGGGGGCGGTGCAGATTCGCCTCGATATGGGCGATCAGGGCCTCGATCCGGTCCTCCCGCGCCGCCCCGGCCTCCCGGCCGCCGCCGCCCTGGGGATCCAGCAGCACCAACAGCGCCAGGGTCTGGAGGATCCAGGCCTCCAGCGCCTCGTCGCCCAGGGGGGCAGGAGCGCTCCGGGGGCCGCTGGTGTCCTCCAGCAACCTGTGGGCCTGGCGCAACATCCCCAGCAGTTCCCGCTGCGACGGATCCCCCTGTCGCCACTGCCGCCATTGCCCCAGGCGGGTTTGCAGTCGATCGGCGGCCTCGGGCCCCGCCAGCCGCTCAGCCGCCCAGGCCAACCGTCGGCAGGGCACGGAAAGCAGCGTCAGGCTCAGCCCCTCGCAGCGCAGTTGGAAGGTTCCTGGCGGCACCAGGACGGCCGCGCGCTCGCCATCCGCCGTCAGCACCGGCCGGCGGCGCCCGCCACCCGGCCACAGGGTCGCCTCGCCGGCGTGGGGGAGCACCAGGCTGAGCCTCTCCTCGCCCACCAGGGAGAGACGACAGCGGCCGAGCGCCACGCTGTGCAGGGTTAGGTCCCCCAGCGTGAGGCGGCGGTGGCGGAACGTCAGGGACCGCTCCCCCTCCGGCCCGGATCCTTCGACCAGGTGAAGGTCGGGAGCGAGGCGGCGCCCCAGCGCTGCCGCCCCCCTGGCGGCTGGTGGGGCCGCCGCCGCCTGGGCGGAGGCGGACATGGCGGGTGTCGGGTTTTTCCGCATGCTGGAGAGCGGCCTGCTCCGTGGCTTGAAGGGTCAGGGTCGGCGGACCTGAGCGGCGCCCGGCTGGGGCCGCGGTTCCCCCTGTCGTCGCGTTTGGTTGCTGGAGCTCGGCAGGGGGGACCCCGCTGCTGTAGGCCTGAAGGGGCGGATTCCGGTCCGTGGCTGCCCCCGCAGCCGCCCGCGCTCCCCACCCCTCCCCTGCCGCCCATGGTCGATCCGCCCCGCCCCGATTCCGTCGTTCCCGCCGGTGCCACCGCCGGCTCAGCGCCGATCGTCACGCCTGCGGGCTCCACCATCGAGCCGGAGCAGGAGGGGGGCTACTGGGTCTGCGATCGCGATCACCACTGTTCCCACGCCGACAATCTCTGGCAGGCCCAGCAGCTCGTGCAGTGGGCCGAGGTGCATCACCGCCCCCTCGACCAGTTCGGCCGCGACTGAGGGGTTAAGGGGAGGCAAGAGGTGCAGGCAGGGTGTTGCCAGGCCGCCGCATTCCTTAGCGTGACCGGGAAGTTCTCCGACGGTTTGCGGTTCGATGCATTTCTGGTCCCCCAGCCTCGATCCCGACCATCCCATGGTCGGCTCCCAGCCGGAGCGCTATGTGTTGCGTCGCCTCGGCACGGGCCGCTACATCGCGATCGCCCCGGGCGATCAGAGCCTGGTGGATGTGGAAGCTGGGCCAGGGCCCCATCGATATCGTCAAGGTCGACTGAGGTCGTGATTCGTTACGGCATTCGGGGCGGCATCATCCCGCCTCGATAGGGTTGATTCAGCCGCCAAAGGCCCATGAAGAATCACCATCGCCGCACCTTGGAGGCCCTCTTCGCCCACCCCCTGCAGCACGGTGTCCGCAGCGCCAAGGTGGAGGCGCTGTTCCGTGCCCTGGGCGCCGAGGTCACCCCACTGGATGACCGCCGGCTGCGCATCCGCATGGCCAGCGGTGCCGAAACCTGGATCCGCTCCGGTGCTGCCCTCCGCCAGCCGGATCTCGATGCGGAAGCGATGATGCGCGTTCGGCGTTTCCTCGAGGATGCCGGTGTCAGCCCCAGCCATCCGGAGGTCGACGCCGTCTCGCCCCGTGGGGATCAGAGCCATCGCCTGGTGCTCCACCTCAACCATCACCACACCGACGTCTTCCGGCTCGAAGGGGATGGGGTGGACCATGCCGTGCTGCGCCCCCATGGCATCTGGGGCACGGAGCAGAACCTCACCCACCGCCACGATCGGGATCTCGCCGGCCAGCGGGCCCCGATCGACGCCGATTATCTGGCCCGGATCACCGGGGCCATGGCCGACGCCGATGCGGTGCTCCTGCTCGGCCACGGCACCGGGGAGAGCGACATGCGCCAGGTGCTGCTCCACCACCTGCACACCCATCGCCCTGAGCTGCTGGATCGGATCGTCGGAATCGAGACCCTCGACGACGGCGGCCTGAGCGACGCCGAGCTCGTGGCCATCGCCCGCGAGCACTTCGGCAACCTTCCCCACCGCCGCCCCCTGGTCATTCCCGGGCAGGAACTCGTCCCAGGTTGAGCGCCTGGGGCGCTGCTCGGGTGTCGGCATGGGGTCATCGCCATGGGGATCATCGCCGTATGCCCTGGGGGGAATGCCAAGCACCGTGGTGCTCGGCAGGGGCGCGAGGCTCGGCAGGATGGGGGTCTCCATGCCCGGGGGATCCCAGGCTGCGCCCCATCCGGGAGAACCGTGACCAAAACAGCGCCAACGACCACCTTCGCGGCATTCGCCCAACGGGCTGATTATTCGTTGATCGATTCCCTGCGGGCGGATCCTCAGGCAACCGCCGATGGCCAGGATCACCGGCCCCGCCAGGTCTGCTCCGGTCATTACGTGCCGGTGACCCCAACCCCGATTCCCGAGCCGGAGCTCGTGGCGCACAGCAGCAGCCTCTTCCACGAGCTGGGCCTGAGCGATGCGCTGGCCCACGACGACCAGTTCCGCCGCCTGTTTTCCGGCGACATCACCGTGGCGCGGGAGCCGATGCGCCCGTTAGGTTGGGCCACCGGCTACGCCCTCTCGATTTACGGCACCGAATACACGCAGCAGTGCCCGTTTGGCACCGGCAACGGCTATGGCGATGGCCGGGCGATTTCCGTGTTCGAAGGCATCTTCAACGGCAGGCGCTGGGAGATGCAACTGAAAGGCGGGGGGCCTACGCCCTACTGCCGTGGCGCGGATGGACGCGCCGTGCTCCGTTCCAGCGTGCGCGAGTTTTTGGCGCAGGAGTTCATGCACACCCTGGGGGTTCCCACCTCCCGTTCGCTGACGCTCTATGTGTCCCGATCCGAAACCGTGCGCCGACCGTGGTATTCCCCGAATTCCCGCTCGTTCGAACCCGACATACTGGTGGATAATCCTGCCGCGATCACCACACGCGTGGCCCCGTCCTTCCTGCGGGTCGGGCAGCTGGAGCTCTTTGCCCGCCGCGCCCGCCGCCAGGCCCATCCGGAGGCGCTGAATGAGTTGCGGATGATCGTGTCGCACCTGATGGCGCGCCATTATCGCCAGGAGATTGATCCGGCTCTGGAGT
>JBIIND010000144.1:0-5019 GCA_044337665.1 Cyanobium sp. | reverse complement strand
CCCTGCCGCCACCCTGCTTCTTCTCTGGCGGGGACGCCTTCTTCTGCGCCGCGGACTTCTGTCCGAGGAACGCTTCGTGGCGGGCAGCATCTGCCGGAAGGCTCTCGCGCAGGGTCGGGCGATCTCCCTGGTGGACCTGCGCCTCTATCCGGGCCGGGCGGAATTCACCCCCGTGCTGGCTGATCTTCCCGCCGTGCTCATCCAGCCGATCGGGGAGGAGGGACTTCTGCTGCTGGGTGGCTGGTCGGCCCGTTGTTTCGGGCGCAGCGACCTGCTGTGGGTTGAGGGGTGGGCCCGCCGCCTCAGAGACGAACTGGCTCCGGTCCCCGGCGAGGAGGTGCCGGAGCCGGAGCCGGGCTTTTCCGCTTCGGCACCAGGAACCGGCTGACCACCCGTCCGCCCGGGTTGGTCACCTCCAGCCGGCCTGCGGGCCCCAGTCGACCGTTGAGCTGGTGGCCCCGGATGAACTGACCAGCCGCGGCGCGCTGGATCTCCAGATTGCCCTCCGCTTCGATCTCCTGGCTGTTCCAGTTCCAGCGGCAGCGTTGCGCCCTGAGGCTCTCCCCGGGCTGCTCCAGCTGGCATCCCGCCCCAATCTCCACGGTGTTGTCCTCGCCGCGCACCAGCAGGAAATCACCGCGGGCGGTCGCAGGACCGCGCCGCGCCACGAAGGGACGCCCACTGCTCAACCATTTCTTCGCGGCCTGAACCCGCAGGTCGGCGCCGTCGAAGCGGAGGGTCTCGCCGGGATCGCGCAGTTGCACCGGACCCTTCAACGTGTAGTCCTGCTGGAGGGTGTTGCCCTGCAGCAGCGCTGCGGTAAGCGTCTGGGGCGGGCGCTCGGCGGACCACCCTGGCGGGCGGCGCACGGCCCGCAGCGGGCCCCGGGCCTCCAGCGTGCCGCTGTTCGGCTCCCAGTCGATCTCCCTGGCGTAGACCACCAGTTCTGGCCGCCCCCGCGGCTCCTGGGCCAGGGGAGCAACGGGACGGCTCCAGCGCTGCATCTGGGGGGCGCCGCGCAGCTCCAGCCGATTCCGCTCCAGTCGGAACCGCGCCCGCTGCGCCAGCAGCCGCCCCTGCCCGTCGAACGCCTCGGGGTGGCGATCGACCTCCATCACCTTCTGCGCGGTCATCCAACGGACCCGCGAGGCCCGGATCAGCACCGGCTGGCGACCGAGCTTCTCCAGCCGGATCCGGCCCTCCAGCAGGATCACCTCTCCGTCATTGAGCACGGTGCCGCTATCGGCGGCCAGTCGATACAGAGGTTTACCCTCCGCGTAGATCACCCCCTGGGGCCGCAGGGCCTGGGCGATGCGGCGGCTCAGGTCGTAACGGGCCTCGGGGCTGGTGAGTTCCCAGGCCGGTCGCCCCTGGAGATCCTGCTGGCGCAGGTTGAGGGAGCGGAAGACAAAGGGCAGGCTTCCTTCCTCCCGCGCGGGCTGGCGCCGGGCGCAGCCGGCGAGGGTGGACGCCAGGGCCACAGCACTGACCACCAGGGCCAGCCGCGTCAGGGGGGGGGCGAACGCCGAGACGCGCGGGGTCACAGGGGCGTGTCCAGTTCGAGACGCTGCATCACCGGAACGGGCTCCGGCAGCGACTGCCCGGGGGGGAGCACGCCCCAGACCCGGCCCCGCTGCCAGGCCTCCGGGTTGGCCTCACCGGGGCCGCTCGCCATACGCCCCTGGCCCAGCTGCTCAAGCATGCGATCCGAGAGATCGGGCAGCAGGGGTGCCAGCAGGACGGCCACCCAGCGGCTGGTTTCGAGCACGGCGTAGAGATCGGCGGCGACGGCGGCCCCCTGGTCAGGCTGCTTGCGCCGCACCCAGGGGGCCCGCTCGTTGAGATACCCGTTGGCCTGGCCCGCCAGGGCCAGGATCGCCTCGGCGGCGGACCGGAAGTCGCAGTGCTGCAGGGCATTGCCCACCAGGGCGTCGGTTTCGGTGGCCCGCCGGGCGAGGGGATGGTCGGCCTCGGCGGCGGGGCCCGAAGGGGGCACGGCGCCGTCGTACCACTTGCGCGCCATCGAGGAGGTGCGGTTCAGCAGGTTGCCGATGGTGTTGGCCAGGTCGTTGTTCACCAGGTCCTGGAAGCGCTGCTGCTGGAAGTCGCCGTCCTCGCCGAAGGGGATGTCGCGCAGCAGGTACCAGCGCACGGCGTCCCGACCGCAGCGCTCCAGCAGCCGCTCCGGATCGAGCACATTGCCCAGGGACTTGCCCATCTTCTGCCCCTCCCGGGTGAGGAAGCCATGGCCGAACACCTGATCCGGCAGGGGCAGCCCGGCGGACAGGAGCATCGCCGGCCAGAAGACGGCATGAAAGCGCAGGATGTCCTTGCCGATCACATGCAGCCGAGCCGGCCAGCCCCGCTCCGCCAGCACCGCCAGGGAGGGAGGCTCCCCAGGCTCCAGCAGGGCGGTGAGATAACCGAGCAGGGCATCGAACCAGACATAAAAGGTGTGGCCCGCATGGCCGGGCACCGGAATGCCCCAGGGCAGGTCCACCCGGGAGATCGAGAAGTCCTTGAGGCCACTGGCTACGAAGTTCTCCACTTCACGGCGCCGGGAGGGGGGCATCACAAAGCCGGGCCGCGCCACAAGCGCGCGGATCGACTCCTGATAGCGCGAGAGACGAAAGAAGAGATTCACCTCGTCCCGCCATTCCAGCGGGCGACGGTGGATCGGGCACTCCGGATCCTCCGCCTCGTGGGGATCGTCCTTGAACTCCTCGCAGGCCACGCAGTACCACCCCTGCTGCCGCCCCTCCACCACATCGCCATTAGCCTCAACCCGGGCAAAGAATTCCGCCACCAGGGCGGGGTGGCGCGGGTCGGTGGTGCGCACGAAGCGGTCGTGGCTGATCCCCCAGCGCTGCCACAGGGAACGGAACTGGTCGCTGACGGCATCGCAGTGGGCCTGGGGGGTGAGGCCAGCGGCTTCCGCCGTGCGCTGGATCTTGAGACCGTGCTCATCGCAGCCGGTCACGAAGGTGACGTGCTCCCCCTGCAGGCGCTGGTAGCGGGCGATCGTGTCGCAGGCCAGGGTGGTGTAAGTGCTGCCCAGGTGCGGCCGGTCGTTGACGTAATAAAGCGGGGTCGTGAGGGTGAAGGACATCGCACCTGGATCCGGGGGGGCAACGCCCTGGCCGGGAGGCCACAGCCCTTCCCGAGGCCGGGATCCTACCGAGGGGGCTCGTGCGTTCCCGGTGGGGGGGAGACTGGGCACTCCCTTCCGGCCGTGATCGATGCCTGACGCCAGCGGCGAAGCGGCGGTGCTGGTCTGGGGGGGGGGCAGCGGCGGCGTGGCGGCGGCCCTGCAGTCGGCGCGCTCCGGCGCCGCCACCCTGCTGCTCACCCCGGGCCCCTGGCTGGGGGGGATGGTGAGCGCGGCGGGGGTGTGTTGCCCGGACGGCAACGAACTCACCCCCTGGCAGACAGGGCTCTGGGGAGCGCTGCTGCGCGCGCTCGCGGCCGAGACCCCGGGGGGCCTCGACCACAACTGGGTGAGCTGTTTCGGGTACCGCCCCGAGACCGCCGAAGCGATTCTGCGCCGCTGGGTGGCGGCCGAACCGCTGCTGCGCTGGTGGCCCGGTTGTCGGGTGCGGGAGCTGGAACGGCGCGATGGGCGGATCCGGGCCGCGACGGTGCAGCACCCCGGCGGCGTGCTCACCCTTCGGCCCACGATCGTGATCGACGGCAGTGACCGGGGGGATCTCTTCCCCCTGGCGGGAGCCCCGTTCCATTTCGGCTGGGAGGCCCGGGAAACCTGGCAGGAACCCAGCGCCCCGCCCCAGGCGTCCCTCGATCAGGAACCCTTCTTCGCCCGCCAACGGATGCAGTCCCCCACCTGGGTGGTGATGGGGCAGCTGGCGGAAGGCCCGGGGCCGGGTCCCCGCCGGCCGGTCCTGCCCCCCCCCTTCACCGGAGCCTGCGACGGTTTCGGGCTTGAGGCCACCCTCACCTACGGGCGCCTGCCCGGTGGTCTGGTGATGCTCAACTGGCCCCTGCACGGCAACGACTGGCACGGGAGTCTGGAGAGCGCCTTCCCCAGCGAAGGGGCCGGCGCTGCCCTGGAGGTGGAGGCTTCCCTCGCCGCCGCCATGCAGGAGCACAGCCGCTCCTTTGCCCGGGTGTTGCAAGAGGCTTCTGGGGGCTGGCTGCGCCCCGCCGCCGCCTTCCCCTCCGCGGCGGCGGCGGAGGAGGGGTCACTGAGCGGGGCAATCGACCTGGCCCTGATGCCCTACTGGCGGGAGGGGCGGCGGCTGGTGGCCCAGGAGCTGGTGCTGGAGCAGCACCTCCTGCCGCAGGGGGCAGGCGCGCGGATCGCGTCCCTGCCGATGGCGGGGAGCGGCACCACGGCCATCGCCGTGGGCAACTACGCCAATGACCATCACTATCCCGGGCCCGACTGGCCCCTGGCGGCGAAGAGCTGCCGCTGGGGTGGCCGCTGGAGCGGAACCCCCTTTGCGGTTCCCTGGGGGGCCTTGATCAGCCGGGAGGTGGCCAACCTGCTCGCCGCCGACAAATGCTTCGGGGTCAGCCACATGGCCAACGGCGCCACCCGCCTGCAGCCCCTGATTCTCAACCTCGGCCAGGCGGCGGGTCTGGCGGCGGCCCTGTGCGTGCGGGACGGCCTCCTGCCGACGGAGCTGCCGGTGCGGCGCCTTCAGGAGGCCCTGATTCACGATCCCCAGGCCCCCGCAGGGCCCCTGCCGCTCTGGGACACCCCGTGGCACCATCCGCACTGGCGCGATCGCCAGCTTCAGGCCCTGGCGGATCCCTCGAGCCTCAACCCCTCCGGTGGTCTCGGTCTGCCCCCCGGCGATCCCCACCAGGCACCGCCTGAGCCGGGGGAGCGCAGCTGGCGGGGAACGGTGGTGGCCGACGGAGAGGGGGCGTACCGCCTGCAGGGCTGCCCGGGGCCGGACGGGGAGCCCTGGCGTCTGATCACCCTGGAGCCCGCCCTGCAGGATTGGCTCGCGGCCGGTGCCTCGGCTGATCCCGTCAGTCTGGTCGGCTGCGCCA
>JBIIND010000142.1:0-5042 GCA_044337665.1 Cyanobium sp. | reverse complement strand
GTGCACCTGGTGGAAGGGGTGCCAGGTGCCCGTGCCTGGCGCGGGGCCCTCACCCGGGCGGCCAGCCCCTCCTCCGCGGGGCCGGAGGTGCTGGTGCAGGCCGCCAGCCAGCTGGAAGCCCGCGGGTATTGAGCGGAGCGGGCAGGGGCCGTGGGCGTCAGCCCTCGGCGCCCGGGTAGTCGGCGTCCGTGCCGCCACCGCTGCGACGACGGCGGGCGCGTCCAGCCTCGAAGCTGTCACCACCGCCGCCGCCGTAGCTGCGGTCTTCCCAGCCCCTCGCTCCTGAACCGCCGCCATCGCCGCCGCGGCCGTAGCCACCGCCGCCGCCGCCGCCGCCGCCACCGCCGTAACCGCCGCCGCCGCCCCCACCGCCGCGGTAGCCCCCACCGCCGCCGCCGCCGCCCCGGGGGGCGCCACCGCGGGGTTCTGCCTTGTTGATGCGCAGGGGCCGGCCCATCAGTTCAGCCCCCTGCAGACCGCTGATGGCCCGGTCCTCGCTCTCGGAATCCGCCAGCTCCACGAAGGCGAAACCCCGCTTGCGGCCTGTGTCCCGCTCGAGCGGCAGGGAACAGTTGACGACTTCGCCATAGGGAGCGAACAGCTCCATCACATCTTCTTTCTCGGCGCGGAAAGGAAGATTGCCAACAAAAATACTCACGGACCGACCCAGAATCGAACGAACGCCATGGCGCCTGGAACCTTCCAAGATTAGACCCGAAAGGTCGAGCGGTCCTCCCCCAGGCGGGCGCGGGCACGAACCAATTGCTGCCGCACCCCCTCGAACCCGGTGCCGCCCTCGCTGCGACGGGCGGCCACCACCCGCCGTGGCTCGATCGCATCAAGGATGTCGGCCTCGAAGGCGGGGTGCAGGGCCTGCCAACGGGACAGGGGCAGCTGGCGCAGCAGGATCCCCTCAACTAGACAGTTCTTCACAAGGGCACCCACCAGCTGGTAAGCCTCCCGGAACGGGACCCCCCGGGCCACCAGGTAGTCGGCCACGTCGGTGGCGTTGGAAAAATCCGCCTCCACCGCCCGCTCCAGCCGCTCAGGGCGGAACTCCAGACCCTCCTCGAACAGGATCGCCATCGCCTCCAGGCAGTCGAGGCAGGTGCGCACCCCGTCGAACAGGGCCTCCTTGTCCTCCTGGAAGTCCTTGTTGTAGGCCAGGGGCAGGCCCTTGATCATCGTCAGCAGCCCCATCAGGTGGCCGAAGACGCGACCGCTCTTGCCCCGCACCAGCTCCGGGACATCGGGGTTTTTCTTCTGGGGCATCAGGCTGCTGCCGGTGGCGCAGCGATCGGTGAGGGAGATGAAGGCGAACTCCTCGCTGGCCCAGAGGATCACCTCCTCGCTCAGGCGGCTGAGGTGCACCATCACCAGGCTGGCCGCAGCCATGAACTCCACGGCGAAGTCGCGGTCGCTGACGGCGTCGAGACTGTTGGCGTAGGGGGCGTCAAAGCCCAGTTCTGCGGCCGTGCGGCGTCGATCGATGGGAACGGGCGTGCCCGCCAGGGCGGCGGCTCCGAGCGGGCAGAGGTTAACCCGCCGCCGCACATCCCCCAGGCGCTGGCGGTCGCGCTCCGCCATCTCGATGTAGGCCAGCAGATGGTGGGCCAGGCAGAGGGGCTGGGCGCGCTGCAGGTGGGTGTAGCCGGGAATCAGCACCTCGGCATGGCGCTCCGCCTGCGCCAGCAGCGCCCGCTCGAAGCGAAGCAGGGCGTCGTCGATGGCGTCCATGCGGCGGCGCAGCCAGAGGCGCAGATCCGTGCCCACCTGGTCGTTGCGGCTGCGACCGGTGTGCAGCTTCTTGCCCAGGGGACCGAGGCTCTCAATCAACCGGCGCTCGACGGCGAAGTGCACGTCCTCCGCCTCGAGACCAGGGGTGAAGCGCCCCTCGGCGGCCTCGGCCCGAATCGCCTCCAGCCCCCCGATCAGCTGATCCGCCTCGACCGCCGTGATCACGCCGCAGGCGCCCAGCATGCGGGCATGGGCAACGGAACCGTCGAGGTCCTCCTGGAGCAGGGCGATGTCGAAACCGATCGAGGCGTTGAAGCGCTCGATCGCCGGATTGAGGCCCTGCTCGAAGCGGTCACTCCAGCCACCGGCTGCGCCACCGGAGACTCCGGAGGGAAGGGAGCTGGCGGAGGAATCACTCATCGGGACGGGGAGCGGCGGGCCGGGGGGCAGCCCCCCAGCTTGACAGGGCTGACGGGTTGGCCAGGCGCGGCCTCAGGCCACGGGCAAGGGGGGCAGCATCACCTCCTCACGCACCTTCAGCACCACCATCGAAGCGTCATCGTCGAGGTGGTGATCGGGGCCGACGAAACGGTCGAGGCGGGCGAACAGCTGATCGAGGATGCCCTGGGCCCCGAGGCCAGCGCGACAGACGCCATGGAACACCCGGACCAGCCGCGTCTCATCAAAACGCTCACCGCTGAAACCGCTCGCCTCGGTCACCCCATCGGTGTAGTACAGCAAAACGTCACCGGGCTCGAGCACCATCTGGCCGCAGCCGTACTCGGCCTCGCATTGCAGACCGATCAACAGCCCTGGGGCGTCGAGCCTGTCCACCGCACCGGAGCGGCGGTGCCAGACCAGCGGCGGATTGTGGGCGGCATTGGCGAAGCGCAGGCGGCGGCTGCGAGGGTCGTAGTCGGAATAGAAGAGGGTCACGAAGCGGTGGGACTGCGCCAGATCCTCCTGGGCCAGCCGGTTGAGGTCGTGGAGGATGCGGTCGGGGGGCAGACCGCTGAGCACCTCAGCCCGCAGCATGCCCCGCAGCAGCGTCATCAGCAGGCCGGCCGGGACCCCCTTGCCCATCACGTCCCCCATCACCAAGGCCCAGGGCCCCTGCTCGCGGCGGCGCCC
Source organism: Cyanobium sp. (assembly GCA_044337665.1). Taxonomy (GTDB): domain Bacteria; phylum Cyanobacteriota; class Cyanobacteriia; order PCC-6307; family Cyanobiaceae; genus Cyanobium. The sequence continues at coordinate 2,174 of JBIIND010000142.1, read as the reverse complement.
GGTGAGCTGGGGGAAGACCGGAATGAAGTCGTAGTAGTCGCCACCCACCTGGAAGGCCGGCCGGCAGCGGGCCGCCAGCTCGACCCCGTCGATCAGCGGGCAGCGATCCGGCAAGAGCTGGGCCTGGATGTCAGCGCCGATGCTGAGTTGTCGGTCGAGCCGCTCATGGCGGCGACTGTCCTCCTGCAGCTGCTCGTTCTCGAGGGCCACGCCGGTCAGGTCGGCCACGAGCTGCAGATGGCGGCGATACACCTCGCTCCAGCTGTACCCCCGCCGGCCGCTGAAGACGTAGAGGCGGCCGCGCTGGCGGCTGCGCGCCACGACCGAGGTGGCGAAAACCTGGGCGCTGCCCAGGAGGCGCCGGATCAGCGGATCGAGCAGACCCGCCACCTGCCCATCCCCGGAGAGGCTCTGCAGCTGTTCGTCCGTAAGGGAGGCCACCTGACGCAGCACCTCCGCGCAGCGCGCCCCCGGGGTGGCCTGCAGGTGCTCGCGCCAGAGGCGGCCATCGGGGTGGAACACCACCAGAAGAGAGCCTTCCCCGTCCACCAGCCGGGCCGCCACCAGAGGCACCAGCTCGACGAAGCGGCCGAGGTGGGTGAAGCTGCGCAGGGCGAAGGACAGGGAGGCGAGCAGCTCCTGGTTGCGGCGCTGCTCGCGGCTGAGGCTGTCCAGCAGCTGGCGCAGGGAGGCCGCCGCCGTCAGCGCCTGGGCGGTGCGGGGGGGAGCCTGGGGTGGGGACGGCTTCGGTGGCGGCTTGCTGCTCAAGGAGCGGCCGCGGAGGACCCGCAAGGTAGCAGCGCGGTTCAGCTGGCGAGCAGGGCTTCCACGAACTCAAAGCTGTTGAAGGGGCGCAGGTCGCGGATCCCCTCACCGGCGCCGACGAAGCGGATGGGCAGACCGGCCTCCGAGGCGACCGCCAGGGCAACCCCCCCGCGGGCGCTCCCGTCCAGCTTGGTGAGCACCACCCCGGTGAGACCGGCGGCGCTGGCGAAAGCCATCGCCTGACGCAGCCCGTTCTGGCCCTGGCTGGCGTCGAGCACCAACAGGGATTCCACCACCGCGTCCGGGGCGAGCTTGTCGACGATGCGGCGCACCTTGCTGAGCTCCTCCATCAGGTTGTGCTTCGTCTGCAGCCGCCCGGCCGTGTCCACCAGCACCAGTTCGGTGCCGCGGGAGCGGGCGGCACCGATGGCGTCGTAGACCACGGCGGCGGGATCCGCGTTGGCGCTGGGGTTGGAGATCACCGGCACGCCACTGCGCTCCCCCCAGACCGACACCTGCTGAACCGCCGCGGCCCGGAAGGTGTCGGCGGCGGCGATCAGGCAGCTGTAGCCGCTGCGCACGGCCAGATTGGCCAGCTTGCCCAGGGTGGTGGTCTTGCCGACCCCGTTGACACCGACCAGCAACCAGACGTTGAGCCGATCCCGGCGGGGCGCCAGCAGGGGGTGGCCGCTCCGCTGGATGGGGGAATCGAGCAGGCCGCGCAGCTGGTCCTTGAGGAAGCGGATCCCCTCGGCCGGGTCGACGACCTCCTCGTTGAGGCGGCGGCGCAGCGCCTCCAGGACCCGGTCGGTGGCCTGAACACCCACGTCGGCCCCCAACAGGGTGGTCTCGAGATCTTCGAGCACCTCCGGGGTGAGGGGATCGTCGCCGAGGTTCTCGAGGAGCTGGGTGACGAAATTGCGGCGTGTCTTCTGAAGGCCGCGGCGCAGGCGACCCAGCCAGTCGATCTCCTCCACCGACATCTCCTCGACGCGACGGCCCTGGGCGGCGAGCACCTCGGCGGACCAGGTGAAGTCGTCATCGAAGGCGCCGAGCTGGGGCTCGCTCTCCTCAGCCACCAGCGCGGCGGCCGGGGGAGCCAGCGGGGACGGGGCCGTGATCTGCTCGAGGCGCTGGCGGCGCTCGGCAGCGGCCTGCTCCAGCAGGGAGGGGGCCGCTGGAGGGGAGACCGCCGGGGGCGGAGCGGGCTCCGGCGCGGCGGGTGGGGCCTCAGGAACCGTTGGTTCGGCGACAGGTGGTGCGGTGGCGTGGCGGGCGGCCTCCTGCTGGGCCCGCAGGCGGGCATAGGCCTCCCGGGCCCAGGCCAGGGCGTCCTGGTCGACCGAGCCGATCGCGGGTGCTTCGGTGCTTTCCCCCTCCCCGGGGGGTTCCGGTTCCGGGGGGGGTTC
>JBIIND010000139.1:0-5080 GCA_044337665.1 Cyanobium sp. | reverse complement strand
GAAACTGCCCAGAAGCCCACCCAGGGCACCGGTGAGCAGGCCGCCCAGCAGAGCCCGCTGCATGAACGGCTGGCCAACCATCGCGAGCAGGCCACCGACATCAGCCACGGGGATGCACCTGGCTGTGGTCATGGTGGTAGGGCACCACATTGGGGCCATAGCGCTCGGCCAGCCGCGCTGGGCTGAGCGCGTGGTCGGGGGTGCCGCTGCAGCGCAGGCGACGGTTCAGGCACAACACCTGGTCACTGCTCCGGCGCACCATGTCCAGATCGTGCGACACCTGCAGCACGGTCCAGCCCTCCTGGCGGCGCAGTTCCAGCAGCAGCTGCTGGAACTGCTCGCCGCTGGGGGCATCGAGGCCGGCCTGGGCTTCGTCGAGAACCAGCAGCTGGCGGGGCCGCACCACACAGAAGGCCAGCAGCACCCGCTTCAGCTGACCGCCGGAGAGCTCGCTGAGACGGCGCTTCGCCAGGTTCTGGCAGGCGGTGCGCCCCAGGGCATGGTGCACGGCCTCAGAACGACGTCTGCTGCCGATCCAGGCCAGGCTCAGCCCTGGTGCATCAAAGCCAAAGCCCACGAATTCAGCCACGGTGAGGGGGAAGCGCCCCTGCAGCGCCAGGCTCTGGGGCAGGTAAGCGATCTGCGCTCGCAGCGCGGGGGGGTACTGACCCGCCGTGCCGAGGTCGTGGCCGAGGATCTTCACCGTCCCTGAGGATCTCGGCAGCAGGCCGAGCAGGGCGCCCACCAGAGAGCTCTTGCCGGCACCGTTCGGACCCACCAGGGCCGTATCGGTTTCGCGGGCCAGGGCAAAGCTCACCTGCTCCACGGCCAGCTGCTCACCGCGCCGCACGCTCAGGTCCTGAACCACCAGCACCGGGTCGCTGCCTGTCATGGGCTGAGGGCCCGGCGCAGGGCCGCCACGTTGCGTCGCATCACCTGGATGTAGGTGGCGGGATCGCGAGCGGCTTCAGGGCTGGCGGTTTCCAGCGGATCAAAGACAGAGACACGCACCCCCAGATCCCTTGCCAATGCCTTGAAGGAGCGGGTTCCCTGCTGGGGTTCACTGAGGAGTGCCTGGAGCTGGTTGCGCTTCACCTCGGCCGCCACCCTCTGCAGATCGGCGGGAGTGGGATTGATCTCGGGCACACGCACCAGGGTCTCGACCCTGAGGCCATAGCGCTGGGCGAAATAGGGGGCGAAGTCGTGGAGGGCCACGAAGGTTTTGCCCCGATAGGGCTGGAGCTGGGCGGCGATCTCGCTGTTCAGGTGTCGCAGCTGGGCGGTGTAGGCAGCGGCGTTGCGGCGGTAGCCCTCCGCGCAGCTGGGATCGGCCTGGATCAGGCCATCACGGATGGTTTCCACCTGCTGCACCGCCCGCAGCGGATCGAGCCAGATGTGGGGATTCACAGCGCCGTGATCATGGCCGTGGTCGTGGCTGTGCTCTTGTGCTTCCAGGGTGGCGACACCGCGGCTGGAATCGATCACCTTCAGCTGGGAATTGTCAGCGGAGGCCACGAGCTTCTCGAGGAAGCCCTCCATCTCCAGGCCGTTCTTCACCAGCACCCGGGCCTGGCGCACGGCGGTCAGATCCCCCGGTCTGGCCTGGAAATCGTGGGGCCCCGTGCTGGCGGGAATCAGGGGTGTCACCAGGGCGCAGTTTCCTGCCACGGCACGGGTGAACAGGGTGATGGGCAGAAAGGTGGTGACCACCTTGAACCCCTTCCCAGCGCCTGTGTGAGGGACTTCCTGGCGGGGTGCGCCGCAGGCGGCCAGCACCAAGGCCCCGATTGCCACGCCGGTGAGCCTCCCAAGCGGTCGGAGCCCGCCGGGATGGAGCAGCAGAGGTCCCAAGTAGCAGTTGATCAAGATTTTGGTTGAATCAAGATTTTCCTTGGATAAGGATTTTCGTGGAATCAAGATTTTCATCTAATCAAGATTTTTTTTCGATGGTGATCGCTGTGATTGGAAGCCGTTTCCTGGGCGCTGCCCCTGCCGTTCGCGCTGCGGAACATCCACAGGCCACAGCCACCAGCGCCCGTTGGCATCCCCCGCCACGAGGTGATGACCGTCCGGCCGCCAGGCCAGCACGTTGAAGCCGCTGCCCTGCCCCTCCAGCGGCTGCAGCATCCGGCCCCGGCCATCCCAGAGCGCCACGCTGCCGTCGCTGGAGGCACTGGCCAGCAAGGTGCTGCCCGGTGCAAAGGCCAGGGCATTGACCCGGCGCTCATGCCAAAGCAGGGGCTCCGGTTGCCAGGCCGCCGCATCAATCCAGGCGGCCCCGAGGGGCATGGGTTCGAGGGCCAGAGGGCGTACTCCTGTGCCGCCCAGCTCCCAGAGCAGCAGCTCGCCTCCCTGGCCGACGGCCATCAGAAACTGCCCATCGCCGCTGAAGGCGAGCACATCAAGGCTGCTGTCGCAATCGCCCCGCAGCAGCTCCTCGCAGCCGGCGCGGAAATCGAGGAGCAGCAGTTCCCCCCCGGCGCTGGCGATGGCCAGAAACTCCCCATCGGCCGACCAGGCCAGGGCCGTGATCGGCTGCTGCAGATCCCCGCAGAGCTGTTCGCGAACCAGAGCCGCCTCTGCCATGACCGGCTCAGGCCACACAGGCCAGGAAGCCGGCCCGCAGGGCTTGGCCATCAAGATCGCGCCCGATGATCACGAATTCGGTGCGGCGTCGCTCCGCGGGCTGCCAGGCGCGATCGAAATCACCATCGAGCAGCATGTGGACCGACTGGAACACATAACGACGCTCTTCTCCCTGGAGCTGGATGATGCCCTTCATCCGGAACAGATCCGGGCCTCGCTCGGCCACCAGGTCGGCGAGCCAGCGACCCAGTTTTTCGAGATCCATGGCCCGCTCTTCCACCAGGGCCAGAGAGGCCACGGCCTCATCGTGTTCGTGCTCGTGCTCCTCCGCCAGAAAGCCGGGATCGAGACTCAAGGCTCGCTCCAGCTCAAAGGCGCCAACGCCCAGGATTTCCTGCATGGGCACATCGGCATTGCGGCTGTGCAGCAGGCGCGCCACCGGATTGATGGAGCGCACGCGCCGCTCGATCGCTGTTCGTGTGGTTTCGTCGACAAGATCGAGCTTGTTGAGGATCAACACATCAGCAAACGCCAACTGTTCCTGCACTTCTTCGCTGTCCCAGTGCTGTTCCACATGCCGGAGATCCACCAGCGTGACGACGGCATCCAGGCGCAGCTCATCCCGCAGGTCTTCATCGACAAAGAAGGTCTGGATCACCGGCGCTGGATCGGCGAGGCCGGTGGTTTCGATCACCAGATGATCAAAGCGATCACGGCGTTTCATCAGGTTGCCGATGATGCGGATCAGATCCCCACGCACGGTGCAGCAGATGCAGCCATTGTTCATCTCAAAGATTTCCTCATCGGCCTGCACCACCAGCTGGTTGTCGATGCCCACCTCACCGAATTCATTGACGATCACCGCCACCTTCAGCCCGTGTTCATGGGTGAGGATGCGATTCAGCAGGGTGGTCTTGCCGGCGCCGAGGTAGCCGGTGAGCACGGTCACCGGCAGGCGCTCGGCGGCGGGGGCAGGGGTGGAGAAGGCCAAGGAGGGGGAGGGGCGTTGCCCCGTATGCTGAGAATGGTTCTCGTTCTAGCAGCTGGCGCTCCTGGTGGGCGGCCTTCCCATGGCGGATCTGGTGATTGTCGGGGCCGGGCCGCAGGCTCTCACCCTCAGTTGTCTGCTGCTGCAGAAACGGCCGCGGCTGCTGCGCCGACTGCGGATCGTGGACCCCAGCGGAGGCTGGCTGAGCCGCTGGCAACGCCAGATGGAGCGCTACGAAATTCCCTGGCTGCGCTCTCCCTCGCCCCATCACCCCCATCCGAACGCCCATGCCCTGCGGCGCTTTGCCCACAGACAGCAGCGCGACCGCGAGCTGGAAGGGGCGTATGGCCTCCCCCACACCGATCTGTTTGCTGCCTTCTGCCGCGAGGTGGTCGCCGAGTTTGAGCTGGAGCACCGGGTGCAGGCCGCCAGCGTGGAGCACATCCGCCTTCCGGGGAACGGCAAGGGCCCGCTGGAGCTGGGTTTCCACGATGGGGGGATCGGGCACGCCGAGCGGCTGGTGATCGCCACGGGCAACGGCACCCCGCAATGGCCCGCCTGGATCGCGACCCTCTCCGGCGACCACCCGGCAGACGCCCTGCGGCACAGCGATGCGATTGACCTGCCCGCCCTGCAGCTACGGCCCGGCGAACGGATCCTGATTGTCGGCGGCGGGCTTACCAGTGCCCATCTCAGCCTGGGGGCCTTGCGGCGAGGAGCGCAGGTGCAGCTGCTGTGCCGCCGCCAGCTGAAGCACAAGCCTTTCGATGCCGATCCTGGCTGGCTGGGCCCCCAGTACCTCAAGGCCTTTCATGCGGAACCCTGCATGCACCGCCGCCGTCGTCTCGTTCTGGAGGGCCGCAACGGGGGTTCGATCACACCGGAGGCCGCAGCGGCACTTCGCCAGGCCGTACGACGTGGAGCGCTTCAGCTGCATGAACAGTGCCAGGTGCGGACAGCACGCTGGAGCTCCGATCAATGGCAGGTTGTCTGCAGCGAAGGCCAACAACTTTCAGCGGACCGGATCTGGCTGGCCACAGGCCACCGCCAGGGAGTCAGCCAGCAGCCGCTGTTGAGACAGCTGCATCACCAACGGCCGATTGAGCTGGTTGACGACTGGCCGGTTCTCAAGCCAGACCTGAGCTGGCCAGGGACCCAGGTGCACGTGATGGGCGGCCTCTGCGCCCTCCAGATCGGTCCGGCGGCCCGCAATCTGTTCGGCGGCCGTGAGGCCGCCCAGCGCATCTGCCGGGCCGTGGTCAAGCAGTGATCGGCTTGCACGCGTGGGGCTGGCCACAGATCGCTGTCTTGTCTCCCACAAGGTGGCCAGAGGCACCGCCCAGAGGCCAGGTTGGAATCAGAGGCCGGCTGGATGGGCGCCTACCGTCGATGCCGCTGCGGCAGAAAACGCCGGCTCAACGCGCCGGGCTCTGGCGCCGCCAGCACGGAGCCTGCCACGGCACCGGCCTTGCCGATGTTCGTGTCGTCTGTAACGGGTTGACCAAT
>JBIIND010000174.1:0-4571 GCA_044337665.1 Cyanobium sp. | reverse complement strand
GAGGGGGGCATCGGCGCCGGCTACGGCCGGAGGGGGAACGAGGGGGGGGCCGGAGGGCGACACGGGATCGGCGGGGGGGCGGCGCGGAGGGGAGGATCGCGACAGCATGTTGCAGCCGGAGGGAACGGGACGCGAGGCCGGCGCGGAGCGGGAACCGCACGGTTCATAATGGGTGCCACGTTGGTCCGGAATCGCGGAACGTCGCCCATGACCCAGATCCCTGCAGGCTCCGCGAGCGGTGATGTGCCCGGAATGGGTCGCCGGCAGTTCATGAACCTCCTCACCTTCGGCTCCGTCACCGGTGTCGCCCTGGGGGCCCTTTACCCGGTGGTCAACTACTTCATTCCCCCCCGGGCCGCCGGCAGTGGCGGGGGCACCAGTGCCAAGGACGAGCTCGGCAACGCCGTGACCGCCAGCGGCTGGCTCAGCAAGCACAAGGAGGGGGATTACGCCCTGGTGCAGGGTCTCAAGGGTGACCCCACCTACCTGCTGGTGGACGGCCCGGAGGCGATCGGTGCCTACGGCATCAACGCGATCTGCACCCACCTGGGCTGTGTGGTGCCCTGGAACGCTGCCTCCAATAAGTTCATGTGCCCCTGCCACGGCAGCCAGTACGACGCCACCGGCAAGGTGGTGCGCGGTCCGGCCCCGCTGTCCCTCGCCCTGGCCCACGTCTCCGTTGAGAACGACAACGTGTTCCTCAGCCCCTGGACCGAAACCGACTTCCGCACGGGAGAGAAGGCCTGGTGGGCCTGATCCCGCTCCCCATTCCCCCCGCTCCCGCCGCCTGCCCTCCGCCCATGGCCTGTCCTCCGCCCATGCGTCGCCCACTCCCTGCCCTCACCGGCTTCTCGATCAGCGCCCTCCTCTCCCTCTGCATCCTGCTGGCCGGAGCCGCCCCCAGCTGGGCCTACCCCTTCTGGGCGCAGCAGAACTACGCCAGCCCCCGGGAGGCCACCGGCAAAATCGTGTGCGCCAATTGCCATCTGGCGAAAAAACCCACCCGTGTTGAGGTGCCCCAGGCCGTCTTCCCCGACACGGTCTTCAAGGCGGTGGTCGAAGTTCCCTACGACACCTCCGCCCAGCAGCCCTCCGGCGATGGCAGCCCCACCGGGCTGAACGTGGGCGCTGTGGTGATGCTTCCCGAGGGCTTCCGCCTCGCTCCCCCCGAGCGCCTCAGCGAGGAGCTCAAGGAGGAAACCAAGGGCATTTACTACACCCAGTACAGCGAGAGCCAGCCGAACATCCTGCTGGTGGGCCCCCTGCCCGGTGATCAGCACCAGGAGATCGTCTTCCCGATCCTCTCCCCCGATCCCTCCCAGGACAGCTCCGTCCACTTCGGCAAATACCAGCTCCACATCGGCGGCAACCGGGGCCGCGGCCAGGTGACCCCTGAGGGCGTCAAGACCAACAACAACGTCTTCACCGCTCCGGTGGCCGGTCGCGTCAGCGCCATCAGCGGTGGCGAGAATGGCGCATCGGTGGTGGAAATCCAGGCAGCGGATGGCAGCACCAGCAGCGAAACCATCCCCGCGGGCCCCCAGGTCACCATTGCCGTCGGCGACACGGTTCAGGTGGGCGCGCCCCTCACCAGCGACCCCAATGTGGGTGGTTTCGGTCAGCTTGACGCGGAGGTTGTCCTGCAGAACCCTGTGCGCATCTACGGCCTTCTGTCTTTCTTCGCCGCCGTGGCCCTGGCCCAGATCATGCTGGTTCTCAAGAAGCGCCAGATCGAGAAAGTGCAGGCTGCGGAGGGTTTCTGACCCCTTCGCCCCTGTCCCTTCCCCCCATGGCCTCCCTGGCCGTCTTCACCTCCCCCGGGCCCCTGGTTTTCCAGCTGGGCCCGTTCTCCCTGCGCTGGTATGGCCTGCTGATCGCCCTGGCGGTTCTCCTGGGGCTGGCGATCGCCACCCGGCTGGGGCAGCAGCGGGCCATCGAGCCAGGCCTGATCGCCGACCTGCTGCCCCTGCTGGTGCTGGGAGCCGTGATCGGTGCGCGCCTCTATTACGTGCTGCTGGAGTGGCGCCAATACCAGAGCCATTGGCTCGACGTGTTCGCCATCTGGCGCGGTGGCATCGCCATCCACGGCGCACTGCTCGGCGGCACCCTCACCCTCGTCCTGTTCTGCCGTTGGCGCCGCCAGCCCTTCTGGCCGCTGCTTGACGTTCTCGTGCCGGCGGTGGCCCTGGGTCAGGCGATCGGCCGCTGGGGAAACTTCTTCAATTCCGAGGCCTTCGGACTGCCCACCGACCTGCCCTGGAAGCTCACGATCCCGCCCGCGCAGCGCCCCGCCGCCTTCCTCGACCAAAGCACCTTCCATCCCACCTTTCTCTACGAATCCCTCTGGAATCTCGGCGTCTTCGCCCTGCTGCTCCTGCTCTTCCAGCAGGGCAGTCGCGGTCGGCTGCAGCTGCCGCCCGGCGCCTTGAGCTGCGTGTACCTGATGGCCTACAGCAGCGGCCGGGTCTGGATTGAGAACCTGCGGCTCGATCCCCTCTGCCTGTTCTCCGAGCCGCCCTTCTGCCAGGGGGGCCTGCGCATGGCCCAACTGATGAGCCTGCTGCTGATCTCCCTCGGCGGTTTCGGCCTGTGGTGGCTGTACGGCCGCCGCCGGCCCCTTCCCGATCCTGCGGGGCTGGGCGCATGACGGCCCCGGTACGGATCGTTGGTGCCGGCCCCGGCGCCCCTGACCTGCTCACCCTGCGGGCCGCCCGGGCGATCGAGGAGGCGGAGGTGCTCGTGTGGACCGATTCGCTGATCAATCCCCGCATCGCCGCCCTGGCTCCCCAGGGCTGCGAGAGCCTGCGCACCAGCACCCTCACCCTGGAGGAGGTGATGGCGGTGGTGATCGAGCGGGCCCGCTCCGGCCGGCGGGTGGTGCGCCTCCACGACGGCGATCCCTGCCTCTACGGGGCGCTGCAGGAGCAGGTCTGCCGGCTGGCCGACGCCAGTCTGGAGGTGGAGGTGATCCCCGGCCTGAGCGCCTACCAGGCCACAGCGGCGGCCCTGGGCGCCGAGCTCACGATCCCCGGGCTCGTGCAGACGATCGTGCTGAGCCGGGCGGGGGGGCGCACCGGCACCCCGGAGCGGGAATCGCTCTCCCATCTGGCCGCCCTGCGGGCCTCCCTGTGCCTCTACCTCAGCGCCCGCCATGTGGAGGAGGTGCAGCAGGAGCTGCTCCTCCATTACCCGGAGGACACCCCTGTGGCGATCGGCTACCGGGTGAGCTGGCCCGACCAGTGGCTCACCGTGGTGCCCCTGCGGGAGATGGCCCGGGTCAGCCGGGAACGGGAGCTGATCCGCACCACCCTCTACGTGGTGAGTCCGGCGCTCCAGCCCCCCAGCGAAGCCCGCTCCCGCCTCTATTCCGCCAGCCACCACCACCTGTTCCGAGGGGGGGCCGAGCCCTAGGGCCGGCCCGCTAGGGCACCGCGCCGGCCCTGGCCTCTCGGCACGGCGACCCCTCATGGAGCTCCCGCTCCAACCGCTCCCGATCGAAGCGGCAACCCAGACGGGCGGCGATGGCAGCCGCGTCCTGCTCGGCCATGCCCAGGCAGCAGGTGCCTCCGGGGGAGGGGGTGACGTGGAAGGTGAGGCCCGGGACGGCGGGAAGGCTCACCTCGCCGAGCATCAGGCGACGCTGGCGCTTGTCGATCAGCTGGGGGCGGACTCCGCCGAATCCCTCGGCGAAGCGCAGATCCTCCAGCCGCAGCCCTGGCACGATCTTGCGCACGTCCGCCAGGAACAGGCGCCGCCGCAGCCAGGGAACCTCGTAAAGCAGGTTGCGCAGGATGTAGTTGCGGATGTCGGCCACCCCGAACAGCTGCCAGAGCACCGCCAGAACCGCCCCATCGAGCCGCAACACCCGCAGAAACTCCCAGAAGGAAGCGGGGGCGTACCGCTCCAGCCGCGGCAGCAGCAGGGCGGTGGGACCGAAGCGGGTCTGCCCCGGCACCCGCACATCGGGATCCCCGTGGAGGGCGGCAAAGGGCAGTCGGTCGTTCTGGACGGTGTACACCTTGCCCCGCAGGCAGGCGGGGGTGAAGTAGAAGCTGCCGGCCACCGGCAGACAGGAGTACTCCAGTCCGAAGCCCATCCGCTGGGCCATCAGCAGGCTGTGGGCGCCCGCATTCACCACCACCTGCCGGGCCCGCAGCCTCTCCGTGCCGTCCGGCCCCCGCACCTCCACCAGGAACGAGGAGGGTGCCGTCGGATCAGGTCCCTCCGGCTGGATCGCCGTGACCGTGGTGCCAAGCCGCAGGTCCAGGGCTCGCCCCGTGCCCGCCAGGGTGGAGCGGGCCTGGGCGACAAAGGATTCGGCGAGTTCCTCGTAGTCCACCGCGGTGGCGGTGTCCCGGATGCCGATGGCCACGATCTCCTCCGGCCGCGGCTGGCCCGCCGAACCCGCCACCGCGGGCTCCCACTCGGCGATCGCCGCGGCGTCCAGCAGCTCCATCGCCGCAAAGTGGGGCGAGAAGCGCGCGAAGCGCTCGCGCAGGAAGGCGCATTCCCGCTCCCCCACGCCCAGCACCATCTTCGGGGTCTGGAAGACGCAACGGGCGACCGCTTCC
>JBIIND010000138.1:0-5097 GCA_044337665.1 Cyanobium sp. | reverse complement strand
GCGCTGCGCAGGGCCACCAGGGCCATCAGCGCCAGCCCCAGCACCAGGCAGCCGTTGGCAAGCCACGCCACCCGGTCGCGGCGGCCGGTGAGGTTCACCACCGAGTGGGGCTTGCCGTGGGTGTCGACCCCCGTATCGGCGTCGAACACATCATTGGCCAGGTTCTCCCAGGCCAGGAGCAGCACAGCCGCCAGCAGGAACAGCAGCAGTTGGTCGAGCCGCAGCGGCAGCCCCCGCCCCAGCCGCCAGCCCGCCGCGAGCAGCACCGGCATCACGGCGACGGCGTACATGGGCCCCTTGATCGCCGCCCGCCAGAGCCGGGCCCGTTCGGTGGGGGGGCCGGCGGTCGGGGAACCCGCCGCCGGGGCGTAACGGCTTGCGACGACCTGGTGCTCGGACATGGCAGGCGCAGGCGGCGGGCGGGGAAAGGCCCATACATTTGAGCAGCCTTTCTCCCCGGTTCCGAGACGCCCCCGGTGCAGGCCCCCCCGTTCTCAGATCCAGAAGCCGGCCGTCCGGACCGCGCCACCGGCTTCGCGGAGCTGCTCGATGCCGCCGCCGCCGCCGCCGCCAGGTCCCTGGAGGGCCCCAGCTCCGGGCCCCAGGAGGAGGATGCGGTGCTGAGCCTGGCCCTTCCCCTGGAGCCCCTCGATCCCCTGCTGGCGCTGCCCCGGCTCGGCGGGCCGGATGGGGAGGGAGGCGCTGGCTTCCGTTTCCTCTGGGACGGCGCCCCCGGACTGTGCCTGGCGGCCGCCGGCCGCTGCAACAGCCTGGAGCTGAGCGGCCCGCGTCGCTTCGAGCTGGCCCAGCGCTTCAGCAGCCTCAGCCTCAGCCGGTTGGGCGGCCCGCCCGGGGGCGGCCCGCCGATGGCCCGCCCCCGGGTGCTGCTGGCCTTCGCCTTCTTCGACAGCCCTCTCCGCGAGGGCACCGGCGCCCCGGGGGTACAGGCGATCCTGCCCCGTTGGCAGCTCAGCCGTCAGGGCCGGCACTGCTGGCTGCGGCTGCAGCGGGTTCTGGGCGGCGGTGTGACCGCCCGCAGCGTGGCGGAGGAGCTGTGGGAAACCGCCCGATACCTCGAACGGGGCGTGGGCCACGAGTCCAGCCAAGCACCGCCACAGCTCACGGTGCGCGCCCACGCCGGCAGCTGGCAGGGTGGCTACCGGGCGGCCCTGGAGCGGGCCCTGGACCTGGTGGAGAGCGGCGAGCTGCGCAAGCTGGTGCTGGCCGTGCGCCAACGGCTGCCACTTGAGGGGCCGCTGGATCCGCTGCAGCTGTTGGCCCAGTTGCGCCGCAGCCAGCCCGGCAGCTGCCGCTTCCTCTGGCAACAGGCGGAGGGCGAAGCGTTGCTGGGGGCTTCCCCGGAGCGGCTTCTCTCCCTGCGGCAGGGGCAGCTGCGCAGCGACGCCCTGGCCGGCACGGCCCCGCTGGGGGAGCCGGCCGACGGCTTGCTGGGCTCCGGCAAGGACCGCCACGAACACGAGCTCGTGGTGGACACGATCACGGCGGTGCTGCGTCGGGCGGGCCTGAATCCCCGCCGGCCGCGCCATCCCCGCCTGGCGCGCCACGGCAGCCTGGTGCACCTGCACAGCCCGATCACGGCTCGGCTCGGGATGGAGCAGGCGCAACGACTGCTCAGCCTGGCGGAGTCGCTGCACCCGACACCGGCGGTGGCGGGATTGCCACGGCGCGAGGCGATGACCTGGCTGCGCAGCCTTGAACCCTTTGAGCGCGGCCATTACGCCGCGCCGATCGGCTGGATCGACAGCGAGGGCGACGCCGACCTGCGGGTGGCGATCCGCAGCGGCACGCTGCGGGACGGGCACCTGGAGCTGACCGCCGGGGCGGGGCTCGTGCGCGGCTCCCAGCCGGAACGGGAGCTGCAGGAGGTGGCGCTGAAGCTGGGGGTGCTCCAGCAGCAGCTCAGCCTGTCGACGGGGGCGGTGAGGCCAGCAGCCGGGCGATCGTGAGGTCCGCCAGCGGCACGCCACCCAGCCGCTCCACCTCACGCACCCCCGTGGGACTGGTGACGTTGATCTCGCTGAGCCGGCCGTCGATCACGTCGATGCCGACAAAGAACAACCCCTCCTCTCGCAGGACGGGGGCCAGTTCCGCGCAGATCGCCCTTTCGGCCTCGCTCAGAGCGGTGGCCTCGGGCGCCCCCCCCACCGCCAGGTTGCTGCGGAACTCCCCGGCGCTCGGCACCCGGTTCACCGCCCCGAGGGGCTCGCCATCGACCAGCAGGATGCGCTTATCGCCGGCGCTCACCCCCGGCAGATAGGCCTGCACCATCACCGGCAGGCGCTGTTGGTCGGTGACCAGCTCCAGCAGGGCCCGCAGACCGGGGGTACCGGCCGCGGCAAAAACCACCCCCTGGCCAGCCCGGCCACCCAGGGGTTTGAGCACCACTTCGCCATGCGCTGCGGTGAACGCCGCCAACTGGTCCACCCGGCCGCTCACGACGGTGGGGGCCATCAGGTGGCTGAAGCGCAGGGAGCTGAGCTTCTCGTTCCACGCGAGCAGGGAGGCCGGCCGATTGAGCACCCGCGGGCCGCCGCGTCGCTCGCCCAGCTCCAGCAGGTGGGTGGCGTAGAGGTAGGCCTCATCCACCGGCGGATCCTTGCGCATCCAGACGTGGGCGAAGCGTTCCATCGGCAGCCTCTGCGTCTCCCCCAGCCGGTGCCAGGGCTCGGGCACATGCCAGCCGTCTCCGACCGGCTCGATCGCCGCGAGGGTCACGGGCCGGGCCATGACCCAGGCGGTGTGTCCGGAACGGGGATGCTCGGCCGCACCGATGTCGATGGGGGTGCAGACCCAGACCGGCAGCCCGGCGCGCTGGGCGGCCTGCATCAGGGCGACGCTGGAATCCCGGGCGGGGCTGAGCCGCTCGATCGGATCCACCACAAACAATTGGGCGCCATCACCGCCGGCGGGAGCGCTCACAGGGATGGGAAGTCCCGGGCGATGGTCCGGGTCTGCGGCAGGGTCTTCAGGGGCGGGAGCATCTGCGGGAGCGACGGAAATGGATCCGCGCCGACAGGCCGGACCGGAGCGAATGGGCCATGGAGATTTCCGGCAGAAACACTAGCCCGGCGGCCCCAGCTGGGCGATCGTGGCGAAAATTGGGGCAGGCCCCATCGATCGCACGCAACACCAACTCCCCAGGGCAGCGCTGGTCAGGGCCTGGCTTGATCAAGGGAGCGGAAAGCGCTCAGGTAGGCCTCCAGGTCTTCGAAGCTGCCAATGGAGAGCCCGTCGATAAACACCTGGGGGATGGACACATTGCCGCCGGAGCGCTTGTGCATGACCTGGCGAAAAAATTCATCTTTTTCCACGTCGAATTCATTGTAATCTAGTTTACAGTGGTCCAACAGTCCTTTGATGCGTATACTGGTTGGATCAAAACGAGAAGTGTAGATGTCAATCTTCGGTTTCTTCGGCATGGATCCGGCGGAGACGGCAGGGGCGGCCTGAGATAGCCGCCATCAGCTTGGCCTAGACGACTGTAGCGCCGACATGCCAGTCGCCAGGCCCGGGCTGCCATTTCCGGTACCTTTGGTCGAACCGCAGGGATTAGCGGCGCTCCGGCATGGTGGCCCAACGCAACCGCTCCGCCTTGATCCGCGCTCTCAACCTTCGGCTGACGGCATAGCCGGTGGCCGCACCAACCAGCGGCAGCGGCGCTGGCACTGTCGGGGGATCAGGGGTAAAGTTCGTGGAGAAATTGACTTGGTTAATGGCGTAGTTTGCGATCTGCTTGTCTGCCGATAGAATAGTAAACGCAACACTGGCAATCGGAGTCGGGTTGCGTACGCCAATGAACAGGGCAGTATTGTTAGCATCGGTCGTACTTTCACCTGTAAGAACGAAAGAACCAAGACTAGTATTGCCGGAATCAAAAGCCTCGATCCGGGCAGTAAATAGTCCCGTATAATTTGCCTGAATCTGCGTGCCAACGCCAGCGATCCCCGCCGGCAGCTTAAGCGTTATGGGATTGGGCGTATCATTCAGGGTATTGGTCCACAGCAACGGGGCACCTGGCGCGAAGTTTCCCGCCCAACCCGGACCGCTGTGGGGAAGCATATTCTGATCCCGACGCATGAAATTTCCGCCCGCTTGCATGCCCACCTCCACCTTGGTTGACTGACTGGTATTGGCGTCCGACGGATTGCCGAATTCCGTGTCTGGCGCACCAAACTGAGACCAGTTGACAAAATAACCTGCATCCAAGTCCGCACGGCTTGGAACCAGAGACAACGCCTTGGCCTCACTGCAGTAGACACAAGCACCGCCGGCAAGTACCAAGGCGAGGAGAGATTTCCGCCAAGCCGGATAACTTCTAGCCGCAGTGAAACACCCCTGGAAGCTTGACATTGTGGCGCCTTAAAGTCGCTGTAATTTCAAGCTATGAACGGCCCCCTGCCCCGTCAACTGGATCGACCGATCTCCAGAAAGGCTTAATTTTTGACGCCTGGTGGCGTCCGTGCTCCCTTCGCCGACCCCTCCTCCAGGCCCAGCCGCTCGGCGAGCGGGAGGGGCAAGCGCCAGGAACGGCGCTGATAACGTTGGCTGAAGACCAATCGACGGCCTTGCTCGACCTCACCGACTTCAAGCGCGACCTTTCCGAGCTCACCGACCGCCTGGGCCATGCCCAGGACTGTCTTTGACGTTCCTGCCCTGAAGGCCCGCCAACAAGACCTGGAGCAGCTCGCCGCCCAGCCCGGTTTCTGGGACGACCAGCCACAGGCCCAGAAGCAGATGCGTCTGCTGGATGAGGTGAAGCAGCAACTGGAGCAGCTGAGCCGCTGGCGCGCCGCCGTGGATGACGGACGGGCCACCCTGGAACTCCAGGAGCTGGAAGCGGACGAAGAGATGCTGGAGGAGGCCGCCGCGGGGCTGCAGCGGCTGCGCTCCGACCTCGACCGCTGGGAGCTGGAGCGGCTGCTCTCCGGCCCCTACGACAAGGAGGGGGCGGTGATCAGCATCAACGCCGGCGCCGGCGGCACCGACGCCCAGGACTGGGCGCTGATGCTGATGCGCATGTACACCCGCTGGGCGGAAGACCACGGCATGAAGGTGACCGTGGACGAGCTCAGCGAG
>JBIIND010000137.1:0-5116 GCA_044337665.1 Cyanobium sp. | reverse complement strand
ATTGCGGAATTTTTCCTGTGGCTCAATGCATTTCCGGCAGCACCAGCCTGACGAGTGGGGGCAGGCGCAGCTCCCCGGCTTCATCGAAGCAGGCCCAGACTTCTCGCCCCGCCGCCTCTGGCCACTCCGATAACAACAGACTGAAACCACAGTTCTCCACATGTCCTTGGCTGGCCATGCCTGGTCGGGGCAACGAACAGGACAGGGATCGGGGAGGCAGACCAGGGCAGTGAAGCCAAACATTGGCCGTTGCGAGACTGCGGGAGTAGCACCAACCACTCAGCTCGCTGCCATCCGCACTGAGTCCGTCAAAGTGGCCGCGCAAGCCTAGTCGCTCCGGTGCGAGGGCTGCCCGCAGCCGCAGGTCCGTTTCCGCAGCGGATGCTCCGGGGAGCGTCAGCAGATGACGGGAGGAACAATCAGCGGGAAGAGCCCATACCTGCAAGCTATCTGCCTCATTGAGGATAGGGAGCAGTTCTGGAATGTCCAGCTGGAACCCAAAGCAGCCGTCTTCCCCCAGGGCGGAAGCCACGTCGGGACGGTCGCCGCTGATCGTAGCCATGGCGACTAATTGCAGCCCGCAGACCAATCTCACTTCGCTGAGGGGAACCTCGGGGTGGTAAGCCCAACCGGTCAGGAGCGAAGGTGTGATGAGTTCGAGGTTGCCCTTGAGGGTTCTGGCTGGGGGGCGATGCCACAGCCCTGGCCGCTTGAACCAGCGGGGAGACGACAACGGTCGAGGCGAGGGAACCTTCGGGGGCGACTGGGACGGTGGGGTTTGGATCAGGTTCAGCCTGGACCATGCCGCGGGCGTCCAGAGCTGACGGCCAGTCGCGACATTGCAGGGATTGCGAAGCGAGGGACCACCGTGCTCCGGCGGAAAACTCATCAATGGCGTGGTATAGATGCAATCGGCAAAGTAATAGTGAACCACCTGACTCCAGCGCCGCGCCTGTCGATTCAGGACCGGTGAACCACCATGGAGCAAATTGGCATGCCATACAAGAATCTGACCGCGGCGTGGCAGAAACAACTGCGGCTCAAGGGCCTCTCGGCCCACGTCCTCCTGCCAGACGGGCTCAAAGAAGCGTTGGGGATGGGGCTCGGCAGCCACCTGGTCAGGGGTAAGGCCGAGGCTGGCCGCACTGTGATAAGGGAGGCGGTGACTACCGGGATAGTAAACGAGCGGTCCACTGTCGGCGCTCACGTCCGCCAAGGGGATCCAGACGCCGCACATGAAACCATGGGGCTCGCAATGGAAGTGGACCGCATCGCTGTGGATGGACTGCTCACTACCAGTGGCAAAGTTAAGCGTTTGGAAGGCGAAGGGCTCCCGTCCATAAACACAACGGAGGAGTGCAAGAACGCTGGGATGCAGAGCGAGATGGCGAACCGCAGGCCAATCTCTCCAGCCGTCCTGAAGCCGCGAAGATCCCGCCCGACCGGCCTCCCACTCTTCCAGCTGGGGGGCCAAGAGTGTCTGGAGGCTGCTGATAACTTCTTGACAATCCTTGGAGAAAGAAGGATCGTCGAGTTCCAATGTGCAATAGCCCAGTTCATTGAGACTGCGAGCCTGCTCACTCCACAAGCCAAAATGACCCTTTGCCAGAAGATCGGCAAAGTCAGATCGATCGACCAGTGGCGTATCGTTCAAGATCCTTCTCACGGCACGTTCTGCAGGCATGCTGCAGGCACTCCACCAGGCCTTGCCACAACTGCATCCGGACGTAATGCAAGCGAGAAGTTTTCCTCCACCAGCGAAAGATGGGGACTGTAGTAGGGATCAGCTCGGAGGAGATGTCCCCATCGCTCCTGCATAGCCGCACATTCACGCTGCCATTGCCCAAGGGCCTCGGCACTGGAAGGAGCCCCACGGGTCCGTGATTCGTGGTGGATCAGCACAGCATCAGGGCAGTACAGGTTGCGGTATCCACGCATCAGCAAACGCAGACAGAGATCGACATCGTTGTAATTCACCGCGAAGCGGAGCGCATCGAATCCTGCCACATCGTCAAACACGCTCTTGCGGAGCACCAGCGTGGCGGCCGTCACGGCACTGACCTGGTGGGTGAGCCTGAGACGGTGCTGGTATCCCTCGGCCTCACCGTCTTCGTATTTATGGGCATGGCCAGCCACACCTCCAATGCCAAGCAGTACGCCGGCATGTTGCACACTGCCATCAGCAAACAGCAGCCTGGCTCCCACAGCACCGATTCCTGGCCGCAGGCACTCCGCCACCATGCGTTTGAGCCAGCCCGGCCGCAGGGCTTGCACATCGTTATTGAGAAAGGCCAGCACTTCACCGCGGGCCAGGCTGGCCGCCTCGTTATTGAAAGCCGCGTAATTGAAGGGTCCAGGGCGGCGCAGCAGCCGCACGTCCGGTTGACGCTCAAGCTGCTCGAGATAGGCCAGGCAGGCGGGGTCGCTGCTGCCGTTATCAATCACAAGCCATTCCGTTGGAGGATCACCGGCGGTGGTGGCCTGCAGCGACTCGAGACAACCGCGCAGGAGATCAACCCGATCGCGGGTGGGGATGATGACGCTGACGAGCGGGGGAGGATCGGGCAGGGGCCAGTCCAGGCGATGCCCTCCCCCCGCACGCGGTGTGACAGGCACCGCGTGGCCACGGCGTGCCAGAAAGTGCTCCAGGGTGGTCGCACTCTCCGTGTCGCCGCGCACCTCGCCGGGGCGATCCGCACGGTGATAGAGCACCTCGGGCAGGTGGACGATCTGTTCGGGGCTCACAGCGGCGGTGGCCTCCAAGGCCAGGCTGTACAGACTGAGGGGCTCCCCGGCCGCGTCAAGATCGCGGCCGACCTGCTGGGCCAGATCAGACCGGATCAGCCAGCAGTGGGAATAATGGGGGTCGCCATAAAGAAGATCCGCATTCCAGGATGGCTTGAACTGGGGGCTGTGGCGACGCCCCCCACGGGTGAGCCGATCCTCATCGGCGTACAGCACGCGGGCCTCGGGGTGAAGCAGCAGCGCCTCGTGAAAGCGAAGGAGAGCGTGGGGGGCAAGCTGGTCGCCGGACTGCAACAACACCAGCCAGGTATCGGGGGTGTCGATCTCGCCGGCCAGGGACGGCTCCAGGCGCTCGAAAGGTCCGGCGAGCTGATGTTCCAGGCTGCGGATGGAAGCGGAGGCATCCCCATCCGCAGGGGGCTCACCCCAGATCCCAGGCAGGAAGCGCAAGGGAGGCCGAGGGGCTTGGTCCACCGTGGGGAGTTCAGGGGCTTTCGCCAACTGCCTGGCCAGGGCCGGACGTTCCCTGCGTTCCAGCCACTCGTCGTAACCGACCAGCTGGCGATTACCCCGGGACAGCAAGCGGTTGTAGTCGCTCCAAAGCTTCGCGAGCGGGCGTGGAGCGGAGGAAGAGTCATAACCCGGATGGAGCCGCCGCAGCTTGAGGCGCAGGAGTCGTCGAACCCGCCAGGCGGGCTGAGGCACGAGCCGCAACATCGAGAGCGCCGCATGGCCGTTCATCCCGTGCAGCACAAAGGAGACCTCCATCGCCCCGGCGGGAATGCGAACCAAGCGCCGGCGCAAGCGCTCGTGGATCAGCACACGGCCCTGGGCACCGCGAAACAACCCGTAGCAACGGGTCTGCTCGCCGTGATAGCGAACCGACATCATGTACCACCCCGGAGGAGGAACTGATTTCAGGCTCAAGGTCAGGCGAAGGTGATCCTGAAGGGGGGTCCAGTCCCGCCGCAGACGAAGTCCAAACCACCGGTAGAAAGGCATCACCACGGTGACTTCACTGCCGATGGCTAGCCTGCATTCCGAAAACAAACTTGGTGAGACTGAAGGCAACAGCACAGCCGGCAATTACCGTGAAGAACCCCTTGGTCTTCCAACCGGATTGGGGATCATCAGGGATCTGGGGTGCGGATAGGAGGGCCATGAATTTCTGCTGGCGCTTACTTTCTACCCGTGCCTTTTCCACGGATGTGAGCGCAAGCTTGTAGGTATCTGTCGCAAAACTGACATCCGACTCCAGCTTGACAACATCCGCCGCCTTACGGTTCAGGTTGCGACCCTTGCTGGAGACAAGCGAACGCCTCTCCTGGGCGATCTGCTGCTCGAGTTCGCGAGCCTCATCCGCAATCGCCAGCACCTCAGGCTCACGGGGGTCCTTGTATTGCCGCCGCAGCGTGGCGAGCGTGATCTTCCGGTCAACCAGACGCTCCTGGAGCTTGCTGATCGTGACACTGGCAAGTTCGGCCTCACCCTTCGGATCAATTACCACAGCATTGGCGTTCTGGTAAGTGATCAGGCGGTTTTTTGCCTTTTCTAGATTCGTGCGAGCCCGCTGGAGTTCGTCCTCAGCAAATTGAAGCTGCTTAAGACTGATGTCCTGATTGAGGCGGTTAACAAACTGCTCACTTTTTGCGAGCATAAAACGGTTCAAATCATAGGAGGATTTCGGATTCAGGCCAACCGTACGTAAAACGATCGCTCCGGACATCTCATCCAGGCTCACCGCCACCTGCTTTTTGAAAAAGACAAGGCGCTTTTCCTGACTCAAACCGGGCTTGATCCCCGCAAAGGGATCCTTGCCGTCTTGAGCGTAGGCGTCATCAAGGTCATAGGTACGGCTGAGATCGTTGAGGACCTGGGGTGATTGAAGATAGGTCTTGAGAAAGCGGGCATCCTCGATCGAAAGTTGGTTGGAGCGTCCCAGCAGAGAGCCCAGGCTGCCAGCATCAGCGTTGGCCGCATCCTCCGCCTTACGGATGACAAAATCGGATCGGGTGACGTAGCGATCCCGTGCCACGCCATAAAAGTAAAAGCCTGAGGCCGCAATCGGAATCAACAACAGCTGGGCGATGGAGAAGCGTCGCAGAGGGTTGAGACGCGTCCGCGGAGGTTTGATGGGAACCACCTTGCCATCGGTAAAGACAGCATCATCCGAAACGGTCTGCTCTGGTTCGTTGCGAACAAAGAAACGCTTGAGCGGATTGGCGTGATCAACGTCGAACATGACCGTCAGGAGGGGCGCTAAGGGGGAGAGGGGCGGTAATCAGATGGCGGGATTGCTGGGGACCCCCTGCTGCTCGGGCAGATGGGTATCGGAGAGCAAACGGTCGGTGTGGATTGCCACAGCTTGATC
>JBIIND010000136.1:0-5125 GCA_044337665.1 Cyanobium sp. | reverse complement strand
GGAGAGGCCAGCAGTTTTGTCTGTCCCGTGCCCCTGCGTTCGATGATCCACGCCGTCGTGGACAAAACCCGGGCCTACGGCACCCTCAGTCAGGAGATCGCCGAGCTCTGCCGCCTGCGGCTGGCCGAGGCCAGGGAGGCCCAGAGCCCGTCCTCCGGGAGAGAGGCGGTGGCCTCCTTGCCCTCCCGCAGGCTCACCCAGAGGGAAGACGAAATCTTCGCCCTGATCGGCCGCGGTCGCAGCAACCGGGAGATTGCGGCCCAACTCCATCTCTCCCAGCGCACGGTGGAGACGCACCGCAAAAATATTGTCGCCAAACTTGGGGTGAGCGGGCCGGAACTCGTCCGCCTGGCGGCCCTCCAGCTCACACCCCGGGAGACCGGACTGGACCTTCCCCGTCCAGCGGATCTCTGAACCGTTCGGCGGCGTACCCGCCTTTTCGCCCCTTCCGCTTCTTCAGTCCCCCCCGGGCTCCGACCCCTGCCGCTCCAGCCAGCGGCGCCATAGATCCGGGCGCCGCTCGCGGGTGCGCCGTCGCTGCTCTTCGCTTCGCCAGCGGGCGATGGCGCCGTGGTCGCCACTGCGCAGCACCTCCGGCACCGCCAGGCCCCGGAACTGGGCCGGCCGGGTGTAATGGGGGTGCTCCAGGAGCAGGTCGCTGTGGCTCTCCTCCAGCACGGAGGCGGCGGTGCCGACGGTGCCAGGCCTCAGGCGGACCACCCCGTTGATCACCACCATCGCCGGCAGCTCCCCCCCGGTGAGCACGAAGTCGCCGATGGAAACCTCCTCGTCCGCCAGGCTGCGGATGCGCTCATCAAAACCCTCGTAGTGGCCGCAGAGCAGCACCAGCTGGTCGCATGTGCGGGCCCAGCGCCCCAGATCCCCCTGGCTCAGCGGCTGGCCCTGGGGGCTCATCAGCAGCACCCTTCTCCTGGGCAGGGCCGGCACCGCTTCGAAGGCGGCGAACACCGGCTCGGGTTTGAGCACCATGCCCGCCCCGCCGCCGTAGGGCTGGTCGTCCACCTTGCGGTAGCGGTCGGTGGCGTGGTCGCGGGGATTGTGGAGATGCAGCTCGGCGATCCCGCTGGCGAAGGCGCGGCCGATCACGCCGGGGCCCAGCAGGGGGGCGAACGCCTCCGGCACCAGGCTGACCACATCAAGGCGCAGGGCGGTCATGGGGCTGGCGGTCGGCTCACCCGCCGGATCTCCGAGCTGAAGCTGGCCCGGTCGGGGCTGCCGTCGGCCCGGCGCTCCACGCTGCTGCGCAGGCGCAGATTCGGCTGGGTGAACCAGATGCGCTCGCGCACCTCCAGCTCCCCCAGGCGCAGCCCCAGCTCCAGGCTTCCGTCCGGCCAGAGCCGCCAATCCCCCCGGGTCCCTTCCACCCCCGTGGCGTCCTCGTCGTGGAAGCGGCCGTCCTCCGTGAAGCGCAGGCGCCGTGTCGGCCCCTGGGGCGGTGAGATCTCCAGCCCCCCGGGATCCCCCGGGCCCTCCGGAGCCAGGTAGGCGAAGCGCAGTTCCCCCCGTTCGGAGCGGTGCCAGCTCTCCTCCGCCCCCCCCTCCGCCAGCGCCAGGGAACTGCGCAGGGCCAGCCACTCCCCAGCGCAGAGCTGGAGGAAACCGGGCAGGTCGCAGGGGGGGAAGGCGCTCTCGCTCATGGGCGGCTCGCTACGGGGGAGTGGCGCCACTCTCGCGCCCCGCACCGCCGCGGGTTCCGCGGCAAACTGGGCCGCCCGGGCGCACGCCAGGAACGGGCCCCTGGCGCCGAGTACATTCATGCGCCGCATGGCGGGGATTTCGCCTCCCTTCCCCACCGAGAACCATCCGGAGGCGTTCCCGTTTGGACACCTTCCCAAGGAAGCCCGTGCGATGCGCGTTCTGGTCTGTCTCTACACCTGCCACGCCGACCGGGAGCATCTCACGGAGCTTCTCCAGACCCCCCTGCTGCAGTGGCTGCAGTCCTCTCCGGACTTTTCGGTTCTGCACGTTTACGCCAATCCCAACCTGGGCTTCCCCATGCGTTGCGGAGAGCGGCTGCTTCTCCCCTGTCGGGAGGACTACGCAGCCTTGAGCGAAAAAACCTATCAGATGATCCGCGCCTGCATGGAGCTGCCGTTCGAGTACCTGCTTAAGATTGATTGCACCCTCGCCAGCTACCACCGCAAGGCGCACCGTAAGAATGCGGCTCTACTCACTAAATTGTCACCGGAGGCAGCCCTCCAGTGCCTTCAGGACCCAAACTTTTTCGCTGCAGCCTACAATGGTCTCGCCGATCAGGTCGCCTCGCAACAGGGTGTCGAAACCTGGATGGAAACCAAAGGGATAGCCTGCTCCTACCGGAGCGTGTTCCCCTCTGGCGAGGTGACACCTCCCTACTTTCTGGGGAAGTTGTATCTATTGCGTCGGGATCTTTGTGCTTATATTGCGCAACATGGCCAGGAGATGGCTGCTCTGCACGTGCGGCATCTCGGTGGATCAGAGGACATCATGATCGGCCGTCTTCACGCCCAGTGGCAGCAGCAGGGTCAGCCATCTCCAGCGCCCGGCGCTCCGTCCGTCCGGGTCGCCGCCGCCATCCCGCCGGCATCGCTCAGTCACCCCGATACCCCAGCTCCGCCAGCCGGCCCGGGTGACGCCGCCAGTTCGGCACCACCTTGACGAACAGCTCCAGGTGCACGGGACCGGCAAACAGCTTCTGCATCTGCAGGCGGGCGCCCTGGCCGATCGTGCGCAACATGCGCCCTCCCTGGCCGATCAGGATCCCCTTCTGGCTGCTGCGCTCCACCAGCACCGTGGCCAGCACGGCGGTGCGCGGTGCCCGCCCCTTTCCCTCCATCGGCTCGATCCGCTCGATCGATACGGCCACCGAATGGGGCACCTCCTCGCGGGTGTGCTGCAGCACCTGCTCCCGCACCAGTTCGGCGAGCAGCAGCGTTTCCGGCTGGTCGGTGACGGCATCCGGGGGGTAGAGCATCGGACCCGGCGGCAGCGCGGCGGTCAGGGTCTCCACCAGCTCCCCGCAGCCGGCGCCGGTGAGGGCGCTGCAACGGTGCAGTGGCCAGTCGGGCATCATGCGGCGGTAGCTGGACTCCAGATCGTCCGCGTCGGCCCCGGTGCGATCGCTCTTGTTCAGGGCCACCTGCACGGGAACGCTCGCCTGGCGCAGCAGCTCCACGATGAAGGCGTCGCCCCGTCCCGCAGGCACGCTGCCATCCATCAGCAGCAGCACCCGATCCACTTCGCCGATCGAGGTGCGGGCGCTGCGCACGAGCCGCTCGCCCAGCAGGTGCTGGGGTTTGTGGATGCCCGGGGTGTCCAGCAGTACCAGTTGGGCGTTGGCGGTGGTGAGGATCGCCCGCAACCGGTGGCGGGTGGTCTGGGCCACCGGCGAGGTGATCGCCACCTTTTCGCCCACCAGCTGGTTCAGCAGGGTCGATTTGCCCACGTTCGGCCGCCCGATCAGGGCCACGAAGCCGGAGCGGAATCCGCTCGGGGTCGGGGGCAGCGGGGTGGGTATGGGTAAGGCGTCCATGCCCTCACCCTCGCACTCTCGGGGACGGTAGGGTCACGGCCAACCGGTGAACCTGCCGAACCGCGATGAGCGATCCCGCCGAGAGCGTCCCCCCCCCCGGGCCGTCCCCGTCCTCCGGGGTCCCTGCCGTCTCCTTCGCCGAGGCGATCGAGAGGAGTGGTCAATGGATCGCCGCCTGGGAATCGGGCGAGCTCAGCGACGAGGTGCTGGCGGATCGGGTGGGGGCCCTGGTGGCCAGTCGGGATGGCGCCCGCGGTTTTTTCGTGGTGGCTCTCACCGGCGAGGCGCCGCTGATGGATCGCCTGCCCGAACCCCTGGTGATCCAGCTGCGCGCCGCCGGGGCTGGGGTGGTCGACCTGACAGCCCGCAACCTGGCGATGAGCACGGCCATGGCCCTCGCCCATGGCCGCCTGGGCGATGCGGAGCGGCAGTCCGCCTCGGAGCGGGTCCAGTCCCGCAGCCGTGAGCTGCTGCGGCAGCTCGAGCCGGCCTTGGTGAAGGAGCGGCTGGAGACCCTGCTCGCGGCGGCCCGCGATGGGGAGGGTGAGGACAGGGCCTTCCTCGACCGTTGGGGGTATGACCCCGCCCAACGCGCCGACATCGCTGCGGCGGTCGAGTCGGTGGTGCCGTGAGATCGGCGGTTTAGAAGCGCAGGTAGAGCAGGCTCATCGCCTGCCAGTCGGTATCATCGATGTCCGTCTGGAAGATGTAATTGACATTCAGCCCCAGGGTGAGATTGCGGGTGATGTTGATATCCACTCCACCGGTAGCCATGGGATTGGTGACACCGGTGGAGTCGGTGTTGTTGGCGATCCCACCTCCGAAGTACGGCGAGAACAGAGACTTGCGGAACAGATCGATCGTGAGGGGCATCTGGAACTCGCCCTCATCGTTGTTGTTGCCCTGCAGATCCCGGTTGCCATAGATATAGCTTGGCCGCAGCGAGATCGAGAAATCAGAGCCAAGCTTGTAGCCGACCCGGCCGGTGAAAACCCCGCTGGTGCGTTCGCCCGTATCCACCCCCGCCGCCTGCCCCCAACGGACGCCGCCGCCGATGCCGAAGATGCCGGCATCCTGATAGGGCAGGGATTTGCGGGGCAGGGTCGCCTGCTCCACCGGGTTCAGGTTGGACGGCTCCGGGGCGAAGGGGGCGGGGAGAACGAAGACGTTGCCGACGGGCAGCCAGTCCGCCACCTGTGCCTCGGGGAGGACGGGCTGCCAGGGGGCCGGGTCGAGGGTTCGCGCCGGCATGGCGCCTGGGGAGAGGGAGGCGGGCGGCTCGGGCGGCGCCAGGGAAGCCTGTCCCGGTGTGGCGACAGAGAGCAGGGCCATGGCGAGGGCACAACCCGGAAGCCAGGGGCTGGAGAGGGCGCTCGGGTCGCGGGGGACGAACATCGCGGCCGCTGCTGGAGGAATCACAGGTGCGTACTGTAACGGCCTTTTCCTGCGCTCCCGCCCAGGTTATGCCCCCCCGGACGGTGCCCCTGGCCTGGTTGGATAGCCTGGGTCGGGCCAGGCCCCGTCTGGCGACCGAACCAGGGTCCCGTTTTCGATCTCCCGCACCGCCGCTGAGAGCCTGCCGCGATGAGACTG
>JBIIND010000135.1:0-5133 GCA_044337665.1 Cyanobium sp. | reverse complement strand
CCTGGAACGACTCGACGGGCCGGCCCCCCCGCCCCTGCTCGATCCCCTCCAAGCCCTGCCCGACATGCCGCGCCACCACCTGGGGCCCGACCAGCTTTCCCACTGGCGCTGCGGCCGGGCCCTGGCGACTTCCTCTGCCCATCCGGCCGCACAACCGCTGGCGGTGCTGGGGCCGGATGGCAGCCTGGCGGGCATCGCCCGGGCCGACGGCGCCGGCTGGCTCCTGCCGCGGCTGGTGTTCGACGCCGCCGGCTGACCCCTCCCCCTCCTCCGCTCCCGCACCGACAACGATGGCCGGCCACAGCAAGTGGGCCCAGATCAAGCGCACCAAGGCGGTGGTCGACGCCAAGCGCGGCGCCGTCTTCACCCGCATGGCGCGGGAGATCATGGTGGCGGCACGCGCCGGCAGCGATCCGGCCGGCAACTTCCAACTGCGCACCGCGATCGAAAAGGCCAAGGCGGCCGGCGTTCCGAACGCCAACATCGAGCGGGCGATCGCCAAGGGATCCGGGCAGGGGGGGGGGGGGGCTGAGGCCTTTGAGACGGTGCGCTACGAGGGCTACGGGCCGGGCGGCGTGGCCGTGCTGGTGGAAGCGCTCACCGACAACCGCAACCGCACCGCCGCCGACCTGCGCCTGGCCTTCAGCAAACACGGCGGCAACCTGGGGGAGAGCGGCTGCGTCAGCTATCTGTTCGAACCGAGGGCTGTGGTGTGGCTGGAGCAGCCCGACCTGGAGGAGGAGGCGCTGCTGGAGCAGCTGCTGGCCCTGGAGGAAAGCGGCGGTCCGGCGGCCCTGAGCTGGAGCCTCGAACCCGAGGGAGCCGAGGTGTTCGCCGCCTATGAGGCCCTCGAAGCCCTGCAGGCGGGGTTGCGCGTGCGTGGGCTGGCGGTGGGCGGCTGGGAGCACCGCTGGATCGCCCAGACGCCCTGCCGCCTGGAGGACCCCGAAACCGTACGGGCCTGCCTGGGCATGCTCGATGCCCTGGAGGATCTCGATGACGTGCGCACCGTGACCACCAACCTGGAGGCGGACGGGGCGCTGCTCAACCCCTAGTCCCCGCGCCCCAGGGCCGGCCCGTCGGCGATCACGCTCACGGCGCGATGGCACTGCAGCCAGCTGGCGGGGATGTCGGGGGTGGGCGGACTCTCCAGCACCCGCCGCAGCACTTCCGCCTTGGCGGCGCCGGTCACCACCAGCAGGATGCGGTCAGCGGACAGGATCTCAGCCAGGCCCAGGGTGATGGCCCGGGCGGGGACCGCCCGCGGGTCGCCCCCGAAGGCGGCGGCGTTCTGGAAGCGGGTGTCGTCACTGAGCTCGACGCAGCGGCAGACCACCTCCGGCCCGCAGGGGGGCTCATTGAACCCCACATGACCATTCAGCCCCAGCCCCAGCACCTGGAGGCCGATGCCCCCGGCCGCGGCCAGCTCGGCGGCGTACCGGCGCGCCTCGGCCTCCGGATCGTCGGCCAGGCCGGAGGGGAGGAGCACCCCCGCCGGATCGAGGCCCAGCGGGCCGATCAGATGCTCCTGGATCACCCCGTGGAAGGAGCGGGGATCGGCGGGGGCCAGGCCCACATACTCGTCGAGGCTGAAGCTGCGCCAACCCCGGCGCACCCGCTCCTGCTCCGCGGGCGGCAGGAGGGCCAGCAGGCGGGCCATTTCCGCGTAGATCGGCACCATGGTGCGGCCGGTGGCCAGGCCCAGGGGCCGCCCGGGGTGGCGCCGTCGCGCGTTCAGCAGGCGGGCCGCCACCCGCTCCGCCACCGCGGCGGCGTCCACCAGCTCGATCAGTTCGAGCCGGCCGGCCGCGGGCGGGCCGGCCGGGAGGTCGCCGGGGCTGGGTGGGGAGGGGGATCCGGAAGCTGAACTCAAGGGGACGGGAGGCTGCGCAGTTCGGCTCCCCGGTAATAGTGGCGCAGGATCTGCCGGTAGTCGCTGCCCCGCAGGGCCATCGCCTGGGCGCCCCACTGGCTCATGCCCACCCCGTGGCCAAAGCCCCGGCCGCTGACGAACAGGGCGGGCAGGGGGTCGAGGGGGGGCGCGGCGGTGGTGGTGGTGGTGGATTCAGACGCCATGGGAGCGCCGCTGGCCGGATCCGACCAGCCCAGCTCCGGCGGGGGCGGGAGCGGGGGCGGCTGGCGGTTGCGCGCCAGCAGGCGCCCCAGGCTGCCGCTGATGGTCGCGGCCGCCGGCGGCGAGACCGGCAGCGAGGGGGAGGGAAGCGGCTGAAGGCGAAAGCTGGCCAGGGTGCTGCGCAACCCAAGGCGCTGGCGCAGCTCCGCGCCGCTGAGTTCCAGGCTTCCGGCAGGACCGAGGATCCGGGCCCGCCGGATCCGGCCGGTGCTGGAGGTGTCCAGCACCTCGATCGCCCGCACGCCGTCGGTCTCCCGGAAGACGCGACGCAGCTGAAGGGGATCGAAGCTCTTCTCCCAGCGATTCACCGGGCTGGACTGGTCGAAGTCCGGCACGCTGACCAGGTAGGGGAGCTGGCGGCTCCAGATCTCGCCGCTGTTTTCGGTGCTGCTGCCACCGCTGCTGCTGTGGAACACGGCATTGATCAGCGCCCCGCCATGCATCAGCACCTGGCCGCGGGTGCGGGCAACCGCCTCTCGGGTGGAGGCGGTCTCAGCGGCCACTCCGCCGTACACCTGGCTGGCCACCGTGGCCTTGAGGTCGAAGGGGGCAGCGGGGCGCCGCTGGGCCAGGGCATAGGTGCGGGCTGCAACCGCCTGGGCCTGCAGGGCATCGGGGGGCCAGCTGGCGGGCATCTCGCTGCCCACCACGCCCGTCAGGTAGGCCTCCAGCGAAACATGGTTGATCACCCGCAGATTGCCATCCCGGCTGGTGAGCTGCAGCCTGCCCCGGTAGGCCCGCTCCCCAAGCAGGGGCAGCCCCTGCCCGCCGCCCTCGCGACGGGGCGTCAGCCACAGCTCGGCCAGGGGCAGCACCAACAGGGGGCGGGGTGCGGGGTCAGCGGTGGCCATGAGGGCGGCCTCGAAGCCCGATCCGTCAGGGCCGGGGCGCAGGGTCAGGCGATCGCCCGGGCGAAGTTCCAGAACGGTGCGCCCGCCCGTTTCCGTCAGCCGGAGGGTGCCATCCCGGGCCCCCAGGCTCAGGACCCCCTCCTGGCTGAGCAGCACCCGCCGCGCGGGGCCCCGGGTGGGGGCCGGCTGGGGGGTGGGCGGGCCACCGGGCAGGAGCTGGGGCAGGGCGGCCAGCGGCAGGGCCGCCAGGGGCAGGGCCAGGAGCGGCAGCAACGGCGTGCGGCGCGGCAGCCACCCGTGCGGAATTCGGAGGGTCACGCCGAAGGGTGGGCGAAGGCCAGAAGGGCGTCCATTGTGACCGTGCCGGCGCCAGGCCGCCAGATCCCACCGCGTGGCAGCATGCCGCTCGAGAGGCCAGCGGCTGGAGCGACGTGCAGGTCACCTTCCTGGGCACGAGTTCCGGAGTTCCCACCCGGGCCCGCAACGTTTCGGCCGTCGCCCTGCGCCTGCCGCAACGGGCGGAACTGTGGCTGTTCGACTGCGGTGAAGGCACCCAGCACCAGTTCCTGCGCAGCGAGCTGCGGGTTTCCCAGCTTCGGCGCATCTTTGTGACCCACATGCACGGCGACCACGTCTTCGGGCTGCCCGGCCTGCTGGCCAGCCTGGGCCTGGCCGGCAGTTGCCCCGACGGCCTCGATCTCTATGGCCCGGATGCCCTGCCCCACTATCTGGAGGGGGTTCTGCGCTCCAGCTCGACGCGCATCGGCTACCCGCTGCGCCACCACCGGGTGCGGGAGGCGGCCCGCAACGGCGAGGTGCTCCATGAGGACGAGGAGATCCAGGTGCGCTGCACCGCCCTGACGCACCGGGTGCCGGCCTATGCCTACCGGGTGGATCGCAAGCCGCGCCCCGGCCGCTTCGATGTGGAGCGGGCCCGCGCCCTGGGCATCCCCCCCGGGCCGGTCTACGGGGAACTTCAATCCGGTCGCACCGTGACGCTCCCGGACGGGCGGATCATCAACGGGGCGAGCCTCTGCGGACCGAAGCGGCCGGGCTGCAGCGTCGTTTATTGCACCGACACGGTGTTCAGCGAGGCCGCGGTGGAGCTGGCCCGCGGCGCGGACCTGCTGATCCACGAAGCCACCTTCTGCCACGCCGAGGCCGAGCTGGCGATCCAGCGGCAGCACTCCACCAGCACCATGGCCGCCCAGACGGCCCTGGAGGCGGGGGTGGGTCGGCTGATGCTCACCCACCTGAGTCCGCGCTACATGCCCGGCGCCACCGTGGGACCGGACGATCTGCTGGCGGAGGCCCGGGCGATCTTCCCCCAGACCGAAATGGCCCGCGATTTCCTCAGCGTCGAGGTGCAGTTGCCCGGCTGAGGCGGGCCATGCCGCCTGCAACAGTTCCCATCCTTCCGCTGACCGGGGCCCTCCGGCCGTGATACAAGGTCTCAGTCGCGGTCTCACCGCCCCTTCCCCGGCTTCTCCCATGGCCCCCTCCCTCCGCTCGACCCTCCGCGCCATCGCCCGGACCCTGCTGGTGCTGCCCCTGGCGCTGCTGGTCTGCTTCGCCGGTCCCGCGGCCGCCGCCCAGTGGACGGCGGAGCAGCTCACCGTGCCGGCCACCCCCGATGGCACCCTGGTGACTTTCAGCGAGAAGGAGATCAAGACCGGGCGCAAAATCTTCAACGACAGCTGCGGCACCTGCCACGCCGGTGGCATCACCAAGACCAACCAGAACGTCGGGCTCGATCCCGAAACCCTCGCCCTCGCCACCCCGCCCCGCGATTCGGTGGATTCCCTGGTCGACTACCTCAAGGACCCCACCTCCTACGACGGCGAGTACAGCATCGCCGACGTGCACCCCAGCCTGCGCAGCGCTGACGTGTTCGTGAAGATGCGCGATCTCGACGAAAACGATCTTCGCCTCATCGCCGGGTATATCCTCGTCGCCCCGAAGGTGCAGGGTCTGCAGTGGGGCGGCGGCAAGATCTACTTCTGATCCCGGGACCCTGTTTTTTTGCTACGGGGGGAGCCGGTTAGTAGGCTCCAGCGAAGCCGGCAGCTTGCTGTACCACCACTCCTGAAGGGCCGGGGCCAGCCGCTGGGGGAACAGGGTGATCACCGTGCGCGTGGGGCGGGCCCC
>JBIIND010000134.1:0-5147 GCA_044337665.1 Cyanobium sp. | reverse complement strand
CCGCGGCCAGGCTGACGAAGATCACCACCATCCAGATCAGGATCTGGCCGTAGATGTCACCGAAGGTGAGGGTGCAACGCAGGTTGTAAGGCTTGCCGGCTTCCATGGCGGGACTCCGCGGGCACGCAGGGAGTGTCAGCTAAGCCCGGCTGGCCGTCCCTGGCGATCATCTGCTCCCAAGCCGCAACAATGCTTGTGCTGGACCCGGGCTCAAGCGGCCTGCAGCCGCTGCGCTTCCTCCCGCTCCCACAGGCGTCGGTAAGTGCCCTCCTGGCGCACCAGTTCGCTGTGGGGGCCCTGTTGCACCAGACGGCCTGCCTCCAGCACCAGGATGCGGTCGCAGGCGGCGGCGGCGGAGAGCTGGTGGCTGATCAACAGCACCGTCCGGTCGCCCTGTTGCCGGATCGTGCTGAGAATCCCCGCGGCGGTGGTGTTGTCGACGCTCGCCAGGGCGTCGTCCAGAACCAGCAGCGGCGCCTTGATCAACAGGGCGCGGCCCAGGGCGGTGCGCTGGCGCTGGCCGCCGCTGAGGGTGATGCCCCGCTCCCCAACCAAGGTTTGGTAGCCGTCGGGAAAGCTGCGGATGTCCCCCTCCAGCTGGGCCCGCCGCGCGGCCTCCTCGACCCGGCCCATCCCCGCCTCCGGCTCGCCGTAGCGGAGATTGTCCGCCAGGCTGGCAGTGAAGAGGTATCCCTCCTGGGGAACGAGGGCCACCTGCCGGCGCAGATCCTCCAGTCCCATCGCCGTGACGTCGACACCGTCGAGGAAGAGCTGGCCCGGCGGCACCTCCACCATCCGCCCGAGGGCCCTGGCCAGGCTGGTCTTGCCGGACCCCACCGGTCCGACCAGGGCCACCAGCTCGCCTGGCTCCAGGCGGAAGTTCACGTTGTCCAGGCAGGGTCGGGCGGTTTCCGGATAGCGCACGGTGAGGCCGCGGGCCTCCACCACCCCGTGGGGATGGGAGGCGGGGGGGGTCGGCTTCAGGGGGGAGACCACCAGGGGCTGCCGGGAGAGAAGCTGCTCGACCCTCTCCAGGCTCACCTGGCCGGTCTGGAAGGTGTTGAGGGTGAAACCCAGCAGGGCGGTGGGGAAGACCAGCCGCTCGACGTAAAGGATCAGGGCCACCAGGCCGCCGATGCTCAATCGGCCCGCCTCGATCTGGCCTGACCCCAGGCCGAGCAGCACCAGCAGGCTGACGGAGGAGATGCCCTCCAGCAGGGGGAAGAGGCTGCTGCGGGTCCGAGCCAGCTGCAGGGCGGTGTCGCGGTAGCCGCGATTGAGCGTCGCAAAAGCCGACTCCTCGGTGAGCTCCTGCCCGTAGATCTTGATCGCGCTGATCCCGGAAAGGTCCTCCTGCACCAGGTCGCTGAGGGACGCCAGGGCCTCCTGCTGGCGCCGTTGCTGGCGCATCATCCGCCCGCCGAACAGGCGCACCACCAACAGCATCAGCGGGTACAGGGCCAGGGCCGCCAGGGTGAGACCCGCATGGATGCGCAGCATCGCCGGCAGGGTGAGGGCATAGGCCAGAAGGGTGTTGGTGAGGCTGAGCACGGCGAAACCCAGCAGCCGCCGCACCTGTTCCACATCACTGGTGGCGCGACTGATCACCTCACCGCTTCCCATGTCCTGAACCCAGCCGGGTTCCTGGCGGAGCAGGTGATCGAAGATGCGCTGCTTGAGGTCGGCCTCCACCTGGCGTCCGATTCCGAACACGAGCATGCGGGAGGTGAGCCGCACCGCCCCCATCACGCTGGCCAGCGCCACCAGGAGCAGGGACTGGCCGAGCACATAGTTGAGGGAGAAGCCTGGCCGCAGCTCGTTCACCACCCGCTCCACCAGCAGGGGGATTGAAACGCCCAACAGGTTGACCACCAGGAGGGCCACCACGCCCAGAACCACATCCCGACGGTGCGGCCTCAGGTAGCGCCGGATCAGGTCGAGCCGCAGGGCGCGCATGGCGGGGGCCGCTGATCGAAAGGGCCGGCCTAACCTACGCAGGCCGAAGCCTGGCCCTTCCGACGTCCCCATGCCTGAGAGCCCGCCGGAGCAGAACCACCCCCTCCATGCCATCGACCGGGTGGTGGTGGATGGGTTGCTTGCGATGGAGAACCCCGCCGACCAGCACCTCGTCGATGCCGCACGCCTGCTCCACAGATACGACGGCTTCCCCGGTGCCAGCGACCTGCGCGACGACCTGGAGCGGCTGCTCCGCCTCTGGAAGCTGGATCGCCCCACCCTGCAGCAGCGCACCCGTGCGATCTGGGCCGCCGGCTTCCGGCCTGGCCCCGCCGGCCCGGCGGAGGCCGTCGGTTCCGGATTCGATACGGCCGGTGACGGGCAGGGCTGAGCAACCCCTCACCGGGTTCGCCAGATCGACCCGCTTCGGGCGATAGTGGGGAAGTCCCCATCACCCGGCCCGGTGTGCCCTGCACCCGGGCTTTTTTCTGCCTGTCCGTCAGCACCCCTTCCTTACGGCCCCATGCCTCCCTCCGCCTCCTCCCCCGCCGGCCCCGCGCTGCTGGAGTCGCTGATCCAGGGCCGTGACCTTGAGGCGGCGACCGCCGGCGCCCTGATGCGCGCCTGGCTGGAGGGCGCCGTCGATCCCGTGCTCACCGCGGCCGTCCTCACCGCCCTGCGCGCCAAGGGGGTCAGCGGGGAGGAGCTGGCGGCCATGGCCGCCGAGCTGCGGCAGGCCTGTGCCCTGCCCGGCCCGCGACCGGCGCTGCCGCTGGTGGACACCTGTGGCACGGGCGGTGCGGGGGTGGACAGCTTCAACATTTCCACGGCCGTGGCCTTCACCGCAGCCGCCTGCGGCGCCCACGTGGCCAAGCACGGCAACCGCAGCGCCAGCGGCCGCGTCGGCTCCGCCGACGTGCTGGAGGCCCTGGGGGTCAACCTGCAGGCCCCGCCGGCCCAGGCCCTCGCCGCCCTCTCCGAGGCGGGGGTCACCTTCCTGTTCGCGCCGGGATGGCATCCGGCCCTGGCGGGGTTGGCGCCGGTGCGCCGCGCCCTCGGGGTCCGCACCGTCTTCAACCTGCTGGGCCCGCTGGTGAATCCGCTCAGGCCCGAAAGCCACGTGCTCGGCGTCGCCCGACCCGATCTCCTCGACCCCATGGCGGAGGCCCTGCGGCTTCTGGATCAGGGCCGCGCCGTGGTGGTGCACGGCCACGGCGGCCTGGATGAGGCCACCCTCTCCGGGCCCAGCGAGCTGAGGGTCCTGGAGAACGGGGAGCTGCGCCGCGAAGTGGTCGATCCCTGGGAGCTGGGCCTGGAGCGTGCCCCGATGGAGGCCATCTGCGGCGGGGATGTGGGGGAGAACCGCCGCATTCTGGAGGCGGTTCTTCAGGGGGGCGGTACCCCCGCCCAGCGCGACGTGGTGGTGCTGAACACGGCGCTGGTGCTGTGGGCGAGCGGGCGCGCCGCCTCGGTGGCGGACGGGGTCGTCCAGGCCCGATCCGCCCTGGCGGAGGGAAGACCGTGGCAGCGGCTGCAATCCCTGGTTCGCAGCCTGGGCGCTGCGGGATGATCGGGGCAAGCGATCCGGTGCCGTTGACCCCCCGCCCCTCCCCCCCCGATGCCGCCGCGGAGGCTGTGCTCGTTCTTGCCGACGGTCTGGTGCTGCGCGGACGGGCCTGCGGTGCCCGCGGCGTCGCCCTGGGCGAGGTGGTCTTCAACACCGGCATGACCGGTTATCAGGAGGTTCTCACGGATCCCAGCTACAGCGGCCAGCTGGTCACCTTCACCTATCCGGAACTCGGCAACACCGGCGTCAATCGCGATGACCAGGAGGCCAGCCGTCCCCACGCCCGCGGCCTGATCGCCCGCCGCCTTTCCCCGGTGGCCAGCAGCTGGCGCAGCGAGGAGGACCTGGAGCCCTGGTTGCAGCGCCACGGTGTCGTCGGCATTGAAGGGGTCGACACCCGCGCCCTGGTGCGCCACCTGCGGGAGGGGGGGGCGATCAACGGTGCCATCGCCAGCGATGGCACCGCCCCGGCCACGCTGCTGGAGCGGGTGCGCTCAGCCCCCAGCATGGCTGGCCTCAACCTGGCGGAGAGCGTCAGCACCGCGGAGTCCTACCGCTGGACCTCCCTCTGTCCCGTCGGCTTCGACACCCGCCTCCAGCCCCAGCCGCCCACCCCTTATCGCGTGGTGGCAATCGACTTCGGCATCAAGCGGGCGATCCTTGAGCGCCTGGTCGCCCACGGCTGTGAGGTCACGGTGCTGCCGGCGGGCAGCAGCCTCCAGGAGGTGCTTCGCCACCAGCCCGAAGGGGTGTTCCTCTCCAACGGGCCCGGCGACCCGGCGGCGGTGCAGGCCGGCATCGCCCTGGCCGCTGAGCTCATCGCCCAGCGGACCCTGCCGATGTTCGGCATCTGCCTGGGCCACCAGATCCTCGGCCTGGCCCTGGGGGGGACCACCTTCAAGCTTGGCTACGGCCACCGCGGTCTCAACCATCCCTGCGGAGCCACCGGCACCGTGGAGATCACCAGCCAGAACCACGGCTTCGCCCTCGCTGCCGAGTCCCTCCCCGCCGAGCGGGTGCGGATCACCCACCACAACCTCAACGACCGCACGGTGGCCGCCCTGGCGATGCGGGATCAGCCGGTCTTCGGCGTGCAATATCACCCGGAGGCCAGCCCCGGGCCCCACGACGCTGACCATCACTTCGCCCGGTTCGTCGCCCTGATGGCCGAGCGCCGCGTCTGAAGCTTTCGTTGCGAATGATCCAGTCCGGGAAGCGCTCCCTACACTTCGGCACGACGACACCACGGGGGGCTGGAGCCATCACCGAACTGCAGCGACTGACCGTCTCCCTACGGGGTGGCTGCGAACGGCAGGAACGATGCCTGCTGTTCCGCTTCATCGGGCAGCTGGATGCCTACTCCGATAAGCAGTTCAGCGCCTACGTGCAGGAGTGTCGCGAGGGCATCAACCTGCCGCTCGTGATTGATCTGAGCCGCATCGACTTCCTCGACTCCTCCGGTCTGGGTGCCCTGGTTCAGCTGGCCAAGGAGTGCAGCGACGCCGGCGTCCAGTTCGTGATCGTGGGCAACGCCCGCGTGATCCAGACGGTCAAGCTGGTGAGGCTGGAGCAGTTCCTGCACCTCCAGCCCGATCTGGAGCAGGCCCTGGGCAGCCTTGCCGCC
>JBIIND010000132.1:0-5150 GCA_044337665.1 Cyanobium sp. | reverse complement strand
GCATGAGCGGACGGTTCCCCCTCCGGGTTACCGTTAGGGAGCTGATCCTCGCTGGCAGTCGCCGCCATGGCAGCGCGCTGGGCCGACTTCATCACGCCCTCCACGCTCCAGTTGGCGCCCCTCCTGGAACTTCTCCTCGAGCCGATCGGAGATGCCCTGCGCCAATCGGAGCTGCAGCTCGGATTGCAGGAGGCCCTCGTCAATGCGGTACGCCACGGCAACGGCTGTGACCCCGGCAAATGCCTGCGGGTGCGCCGCATCGTCACGCGCCGTTGGATTGTGTGGCAGATCCAGGATGAGGGGCCCGGCATCCCGGCCCACGACCGGGTTCACAACCTGCCCCTGAGCCCCGATGCCGTGAGCGGCCGGGGTCTGTTCCTCATCCATCACTGTTTTGATGATGTGCGCTGGAGCGGGCGCGGCAACCGTCTCCAGCTCGCCACCCGACGGCCCGGCTTCCGCCTGCCCTGGCCCAGCTGACGGCAGCGATCAGCGCATGCGGCTGGGGCAGCCCGGATCGCGGAGGCTTCCCTTCAGCCAGCCGAGGGAATTCTCCAGCAGATCGATGGCCTGTTGGCGCCCCTCTCCGATGGCGCGGCGGCGTGGGTCGTCGCTGGAGAGGAGAAGGGCCAGGGCCGCGGCGATCTGCTCAGCGGCGCGGCGGGAGGGTTGATTCTTCACCCCGTGCCATTCGCGGTCGCCGATGGCCAGTTTGTGCAGAAGCCTTTCGGCGAGATCGTCAGCGCCCTCGGGCCACCCAGGCTCGGGGGCTGCCGCGGCGGGGGAGCTGGGCTTCTGATCCGCGGGGTTCTGCACTGGACGGGGCGCGCGTCGGGTCCCATCCTGGCCCAAGCCCCCGTGCCTGCGCCGATGCGCCCCCGATCCCGCGGTTCGAGCCGCCGTTACCGGTCTGCCGGCGTGCTTCACCCCATGGCGGCCGTGCTCAACCTGGCGGGACGTCCTCTGCCCGCCGCCGAGACCGGTGCGCCGACACGCCGACGCCGCCAACGACTGGCGTTGATTCAGCGGCTGATTGATCCGCTGCCTCCCGGTCTGCAACCCCTCCACGCCCGCGCGGAGCTTTTCTGGCGTCTGTTCCGTTGGGGCGGCCTGGGCCTGCTGGTGGCCTGGTTGCTGCGCTCCTGCGGGAGCGCAGCTTCCGCCCCAACGACGCCATCAGGCGTCGTAGTACATCACGAACTCGTGGGGGTGGGGTCGCTGGCGCAGCTGCTGAACCTCCTCATACTTGAGGGCGATCCAGTTGCTGATGAAGTCTTCGCTGAAGACTCCTCCGGCCAGCAGGTAGTCCTTGTCAGCGTCAAGGGCTTCCAGGGCTCCATTGAGGGAGGCGGGAACCGTGGAGATCTTGGCGAGCTCCTCGGCGCCCAGCTCAAACAGGTCGACGTCGGTGCCGTCACCCGGATCGATCTGGTTCTTGATGCCGTCCAGACCGGCCATCAGCATCGCCGCGAAGGCGATGTAGGGGTTCGCCAGGGCATCGCCGGAGCGGAACTCGAGCCGCTTGGCCTTCGGATTGGGTCCGGTGAGTGGGATGCGCACCGCCGCCGAGCGGTTCCCCTGGGAA
Source organism: Cyanobium sp. (assembly GCA_044337665.1). Taxonomy (GTDB): domain Bacteria; phylum Cyanobacteriota; class Cyanobacteriia; order PCC-6307; family Cyanobiaceae; genus Cyanobium. The sequence goes on along the minus strand of JBIIND010000132.1, from coordinate 3,565 downwards.
TACACCAGGTTCACCGGCGCTTCGAAGCCGGGCACCAAACGCTTGTAGCTGTTGGTGGTGGGATTGGTGAACGCGAGGAAGGAGGGGGCATGCTTGAGCAGACCGCCGATGTACCAACGGGCGGTCTGGGAGAGGTTGGCGTAGGTGCCCTCCCCAAAAAAGAGGGGTTGACCAGCCTTCCACAGGCTCTGGTGCACATGCATGCCGCTGCCGTTGTCCGCAAACACAGGCTTGGGCATGAACGTGGCTGTCTTGCCGTACTTGCGGGCGACGTTGCGGACGACATATTTATAAATCATCACATTGTCAGCCGCCTTGATCAGCTCCGAGAACTTGATGCCGAGTTCATGCTGGGCGGTGGCCACCTCGTGGTGCTGCTTTTCAATCGGTACCCCGAGTCTTCCCATCGTCAGCAGCATTTCGCTGCGGATGTCCTGGAGGGTGTCATTGGGGGCTACGGGGAAGTAGCCTTCCTTCAGCAGAACTTTATAGGCCAGGTTGCCACCCTCTTCGACCCGATCCGTATTCCACGCAGCCTCGATGGAATCAACCTGATAAAAGCTTTCACCGTTGCTGCTCTTGTATCGGACGTCGTCAAAGATGAAGAATTCGGGTTCCGGGCCAAAGTAGGCCGTATCGGCCAGGCCCGTGGAATGGAGATAGTTGAGCGCCTTCTGGGCGAGTGCGCGTGGGCAGCGGCTGTAGGGCTCACCGCTGCGGGGCTCCTGGATGGAGCAGATCAGGCTGAGGGTTTTGTGGCTGTAGAACGGATCGATCCAGGCGGTCTCCGGATCGGGCACCATGGCCATGTCCGATTCGTTGATCGCCTTCCAGCCGCGGATCGAGGAGCCGTCGAAGGCGACCCCATCGGTGAAGGCATCGGCGTCGAGCAGATCGGAGCAGACTGTCAGGTGCTGCCACTTACCGTGAAGGTCAACGAACTTCAGGTCGATCAGCTCGATGGCTTCGTCCTGGATCTGACGAAGCACGTCCTGAGCGGTCTTGGCCATGGCGATCGTTCTGGCTGGGAAATGGAAGGGAAGCCGGCCCGAAGCCCGGCAGGGCTGGAACGTAGGGAGCGCCCTGCGCATCACTATGTAGCCGTTGGTACCAAATGCCCCCTCCTGCCCGCTGGGGTCCACGGGCTCCCGTCCCCTGGCCCCACGGCTGAGGGCGGTGCGTAACCGTTCTTTTCAGATTCCTCAGAACCTTCCCCACGACAGGGGTCTGGCCCATTCCGAGTGCTAACTTCCGGCACAGGTGCGTCGAATCCAGCCCATGCGCGATGCCATCAGTGGTCTGATCGGCCGCTACGACAAACTCGGTCGCTACTTCGATCGAGCCGCGATCGATCGGATCGATGCGTACTACGGCGAGGCCAGTCTGCGGCTGGCGGCCGTGGAGCTGATCAACCGCGAGGCCGCCCCCATCGTGCGGGAAGCCTCCCAGCGCCTGTGGCTGGACAATCCGGAGCTGATCCTCCCCGGCGGCAACGCTTACACCACCAGGCGTCTGGCCGCCTGCCTGCGCGACATGGATTACTTCCTGCGCTACGCCAGCTATGCCCTGATCGCCGACGACGTCACCATCCTCGATGAGCGGGTGCTCAACGGCCTCGACGACACCTACAAGAGCCTGGGGGTTCCCACGGGCCCCACGGTGCGCGGCATCGCCCTTCTGGGCGACGTGGTGGTGGAGATGCTGGAGAGCACCGGCCTCACCGACAACGGCGCCGTGCGCGCACCCTTCGAGCATCTCTGTCGCGGACTGGCTGCGAACAATGTGCGCGCCCGCTGAGCGGGCGCGTCGGAGATGGCGTTTTTTGCTCGCCTGAGCCCCTTCCCGTTCCCTAATGTCAGCGGACATTGCCGCTGCCCCCGGTCTTGCCCCTCCCCGTCCTGCCTCCTGTGAATGACGCGCACCGGCTCGGGCTGGCGCCGATCGCCACCCCCGACCGGCTGCTGCTGGGGCCGGGCCCGTCGAACGCCCATCCACTGGTTCTGCAGGCCCTGGCCCGCACCCCGATCGGCCACCTTGATCCTCTCTACATCGAACTGATGGCGGAGGTCCAGGAGCTTCTCCGCTACGTCTGGCAGACCGACAACCGCCTCACCCTGCCCATGAGCGGCACGGGCAGCGCGGCGATGGAGGCCACCCTCGCCAACACGATCGAGCCCGGTGACACGGTCCTGGTGGCGGTGAAGGGCTACTTCGGCCATCGCCTTGTGGACATGGCCCAGCGCTACCGGGCCCATGTGGTGACGATTGAGAGACCCTGGGGTGAGGCCTTCAGCCTGGAGGAACTGGAGGAGGCCGTCTCCACCCACCGCCCCGCGATCCTGGCGATCGTGCATGCGGAAACCTCAACCGGTGTCTGCCAGCCGATGCAGGGCATCGGTGAGCTCTGCCGGCGTCACGACTGTCTGCTGCTTCTGGACACCGTCACCTCCCTGGGTGCGGTGCCGCTTTTCCTGGACGAGTGGCAGGTGGACCTGGCCTACAGCTGCAGTCAGAAGGGTCTGAGCTGCCCGCCGGGCCTGGGTCCCTTCACCATGGGGCCCCGGGCTGAGGCGAAACTTTCTGCGCGTACTGATAAGGTCCCCAACTGGTATCTCGACGTCTCCCTGCTGAACAAGTACTGGGGCAGCGACCGCACCTACCACCACACCGCCCCGGTGAACATGAATTTCGGCCTGCGGGAGGCCCTGCGCCTGCTCGCCGAAGAGGGACTGCCGAACGCCTGGGAACGCCACCGCCGCAACGCCGAACGCTTCTGGGCCGGCCTTGAGCGCCTCGGCCTCGAACTGCATGTTCCCGAAGAGTTGCGCCTGCCGACCCTCACCACCGTGCGCATTCCCGAAGGGGTGGACGGCAAGGCCTTCACCCAGCACCTGCTCAATCGCCATGGCATTGAGGTGGGCGGAGGGCTCGGCTCCCTGGCCGGCAAGGTCTGGCGCGTGGGCCTGATGGGTTACAACAGCACCCCCGAGAACGTCGACCGCCTGCTCAACCTGCTGGAATCCGAGCTCCCGGCGTTTCAAAGCAAGGCTCCCGCTGTCATGGCCGCCTGAGGCTGCGCCGGGCCCGAAACCACCTCTCCAGTTGGTCGCGGGCCTGCCCTTCGAGCACCCCTCCGATCACCCGCATCGCGTGATGGGCACTCGGATCTGCCGATAGGTCCAGACATCCCCCCAGCCCTCCCCGCTTGGGGTCGGGCGCTCCAAACACCACCGTGCCCATCCGGGCCTGCACCAGCGCGCCCGCGCACATCGGACAGGGCTCAAGCGTCACCAGCAGGGTGCAGTCATTGAATCGCCAGTCGCCGCGGCACCATGCGGCCTGGCGCAGGGCCGCGAGTTCCGCGTGTCCGAGGGGGTCGTGCCGCCGCTGGCGTCGGTTGCTGCCCCACCCCAGCGCCCGGCCTCCTCCATCCAGCACCACCGCCGCCACCGGAACCTCGCCCAGCTCCCCCACCCTGGCGGCATGGCGAAGCAGGCGATCCATCCACAGCTCGCAATGGGCGGAAACGGGGGGGAGGCTGTGGGACATGCCGGTGTAGAAGCTC
>JBIIND010000133.1:0-5150 GCA_044337665.1 Cyanobium sp. | reverse complement strand
TAAGGCGATTGCATCCCGATGATGCCCTCTCTCTTGTCGCTTTGCCACGGAAACTGTTCTTCTACCTCGGTGTCCTTTTCTCCATACTGAGTTGGTATGCTTGCTCTATGCGCATTCTCTCCGCAAGCCGGTCGTTGAACTTGTGCCTGAGCGCCAATGTGATTCTTAACCCAGTCTTTGCCACTTATCATCTACTCGTATTCTTTGCTCCTCTGCTTTTGGCCCTTGTCACGCACTCGAATGCAAGCGTCTCAGGTTTGCTTCAGACGAAACCCAATTCTGCTGACTCTGTGTCGAAGAAACTAGAGAGTTTGACTTGCGAGTATTCACGTATTGATCTTCTGTATCTGGCTTTATTGATCGCTCCCAAGCCCGCCACTTTTGGAGTGATCTTTAATAGCCTGCTGGTTCTGGTCTATACGTTCACTACTTCGCTTGCGCTGACGCGTCGACCCTGGCCGAGGCTCTCGGCATGTCCATGAGTCTTGTTGACCCAACGACTGGTGCTGCCATGCCACCCATGATTAAGCCAAGGGAATGGCCATGATATAGGGATGAGATGCTGGGCTAATTGTCACACCCAGCTCCAGGAATATTGATGCCTCAGCTCATCAGGGGCGATCATCGTCAGGCGCAGTCGGCTTAGAGTCCGCCAAGGCTGCTAGAATCTTACTAGACGTGCAGTACGGAACATGCCATTACAATCCGATGGTTCTTCCCAATCTGGTCGATCAGAACCCAATTTTCTGCAAGCAAAGCCATCTGTTATTTTTGTTGTACCTTGTTTTAATGAGCAGGATGTAATACCCAGCTCCCATCCTCAATTGCGTGCTCAGATTGAACAACTTTCCAGCCTGGGCCTCTGCGACGAAAATGGCTCTGGTATCCTCTATGTAGATGATGGCAGCACTGATTCAACCTGGGAAATCATTGAACGTCTTTGCGCCAACGACGCAGCCGTTCTTGCAGTTCGTCTCTCTCGCAATAAAGGCCATCAGGCGGCCCTGTTGGCAGGCGTGGAAGCGGGGGCCCAATGTGCCGATGTCGTGATCTCAATTGACGCTGATCTTCAGGATGATATTATTGCTTCGATAGACATGCTACGCATGTACAGTCAAGGCTATGAAATCGTTTATGGAGTGCGTTCCAGCAGGACGACCGACTCCCTCAGCAAAAGGACTTTTGCAAATTTATTCTATAACGTGATGCTCATGCTTGGCGTCGATATTGTGCCTGGGCATGCGGATTATCGCTTGATGTCGAGCCGGGCGGTTGCTGAACTCCTTCGCTACGAGGAGCGTTCGTTATTCCTGCGCGGTATAATCCCACAACTAGGTTTCAAAACCTCAGCCGTTTATTATGCCCGCAAGCATAGGCCGGCAGGTATTACAAAGTACCCGTTCCGTAAATCACTTTCCCTTGCAATCGATGGCATCCTTTCGTTTTCCTATAAGCCACTCCGTATCATCGCCTACTCGGGTCTAGTGCTTGGTCTCTTTTCTCTGATCGGTGTAGGTCGAATTATTTATGCCGCTCAATCTGGCTCCACCCTGCCTGGCTGGGCATCAATCGTGGTTGCCATCGGTTTTCTCGGCGCTATTCAACTCTTTTGTCTTGGTATTCTGGGAGAGTATGTTGCTCGAATATACAGGGAAGTCAAGCGACGACCTCGCTACCATGTTCAAGCTAGCCTTGGATTTCAACCACCATCTCAGCCTTGAACTGCAATCTCTCAATGATTCAACCCGAGGATGCTCAAGCTCAAGTAGATAGTCATGCCCTTGTCACGATATGCATACCAACCTATTTGGGGGCACGATTCCTTGCTGAGGCTATTCAATCTGTCCTGGATCAAACTTATGCTCATTTCGAACTATGGATTGTCGATGACTGCTCGCCAGATCATACGGCTGAGATCGTTGCCGCATTTAGCGATCCAAGGATCAACTACATTCGAAATGAGAGTAATCTGGGGCCTGAGGGTAACTGGAATCGTTGTCTTGCACTTGGTACGGGCAGGTACTACAAGCTTCTGCCTCATGATGATGTGCTCGCGCCAGACTGTCTGGATGTGCAAAGAAAAGTCTTCGATGATGACGTCGCTGGTGATGTCCAGCTCGTATTCGGCTCTAGATCGATTATAGACTCACATGGTAAGATGATCATGAATCGTAGCCTGCCAAATGCTGATAGGGGAGTTGTCAATTCCTCCGTTCTCGTTCGTCGCTGTATCTTGGCGGGCACCAATCTGATCGGTGAGCCCGGAGGCGTTATGTTTCGGCGCGAAGTGATTGCCAAGGTGGGTTTGTATGATGCTGCGAATCCCTATGTTGTCGATCTAGACTACTGGTTTCGCATTCTTGATTATGGTCAAGCATTTTATACGAACACACGTGTTTCCTCCTTCAGGCTTTCAAGTTCGTCGTGGAGTGTTGCCATTGGCCGTAATCAGCCGCTTGATTTTCAGCGCATGCTCGCCAAGTATTGTTCCTGTCATCCAGGCGTCATCAGTCGGAGGACTCGGATGATTGGCCTAATGAATGCCCATCTCAAAAATCTCGCCCGCTTGATGATTTACTTCTGGTTGGGACTTTCAGCTTCCCGTCAGGGCGCGAGGGCCTGATTCCAATGAACTTACATGTTCGGATTAGGCGTCTGGCTCGCTTCGAATTTGCCCGCTTTATTGTTGTTGGCATCGTTAATACTCTCGCTTGCTATGTTGTCTATGCCGTTTTCTTGCTGCTTAGTGCGAACTTTAAGCTCGCTAGTCTGATGGCTTTGGTGTTCGGAACTGCGATGAGTTTCTTGATGCAGGGTAAATATGTATTCTATAATCGCTCCAGGGCCCTCGTCTTTCGTTTTCTTGTAGTTGCCGCCTTGAATTATGTCGTCAATATTCTGTTAATTGGTTCTCTGAAGAATCTTGGCGTCAACCCATTTCTTGGTGGTTTCGTTGCTCTTCCGTTGGGCAGTGTGTTTTCCTATCTTGGTTCTAGATATTTTGTTTTCAGGCCGCAACGATTCTCGGATCGTAGAATTCAGGTTCGCTGATAGACGAGCATTAATTCGTGATAGGCGAAGTAATTGCCAAGCCGGGCAAGGTTTCCTGGAAAATAGGATGCATGTTTGACAGTGAATCCGCCGTAAGTCAAGAGGTTGTGCTTATGGATAAAATCAAGACAGATGAACGTCCTGTGGGTCTGGTCGGATTGGAAGCCCTTTTCCCCTGGCACGATCACAATCACCGTGTCGATACCTCTTGCCAAGCATGCATCCAGAAGGTTGCGAAAATGTCTGGCTGCATCTGGAATGTGCTCAAGCACGTGCGATAGCGTAACCGTTCTGTAGGCCGTGCCATCCTCGGCTGGTAGCAGCAGAGGATGGTCATTATCTGGCTCCCTGCGGATGACTTTGAGCCCTTTGCTGCGAAGATAGTCGACCAGGATTGGGTTCTCTTCCACCCCGATCGATCCTGCCGGCAGTCGCTCCAGCAGCTGGCCGGCGCCGCAGCCGATATCGATTGTTGGACCATGAACGAATTGTAGGGCGTGATCGATGTAAAATCTTTTGATCAGCCGTCGCAAGGCGCTCTCTCGGCGTTGAATTTGTTTTTGGGCATAATCAGCGCCATAGTCCAGGGGGTCGCTCATCGGGTCTGTCTATCTATTCAAAGTCTCTGATCATAGCAGGCCTGCCCCGTTACTCCCTGGGGATTCACGGCCTGACGCGCGGTGGCCGCCTGGGTTGCGCTCGGTTGGTCGTCGCGGGGCACTTCGCTCGAAGAGACGCCGTCGCCTGGTCCCTACGGCGCCAACCGCGCCCGGTGCAACCGACTCTTCTCATACCACGCAGCAATCTCCGGCGTCCACTCCTCAAGGTGCGGCCAGATCAGGTCGCACAGGGCGCGAATCTCCTGTTGGGCGTCGAGCTTGGCGCGCAGGTCGAGGAAGTGGAGCAGGGCCCGCAGGGTGAAGCTCACCACGAAGTGCTGGCGGTAGTCGAACGGCAGGATGCCGCGGGCGTGCTCCTCGGCGTAGCCGGCGGCCAGCAGGTCGCGGTAGCGCTCGGCGGCGGCGCGGCAGAGGGCGAGGTCCACAGCTCGCTGCTCGGGGGAATAGTGGTACTTCTTGCCCTGGCGGTCGCTGTAGTCGCCCACCGGGCGCAGGTAGAACACCTCCTCCAGATCCAGCGCCCCCTCCGCCGCGCGGCAGATGCGTTCGCCTGTGTAGCGCATCGACTGCACATCGAAGCTCACCCCCACCCGGTGGGTGCGGGCCTGCTGCATCACCGAATGGGGGAACCAGCCCACGTTGAGCACGATCTGGGCGTGTTCGAGGGGGCCGTAGTGACCCCGCTCGCCGGACAGGAGCCGCTTGACGCAGATCTCTCCCGCCCGGCTCTCCTCGGGCCACTCGGCCCGGTCCTCGGCCACGAAGCCCTCGCTGTAGTCCTGGTGCATGCCCGCATAGACGCACTGCTGCGGGTTGGGGGTGGCGGCGATCAGGGCGACGCGGAAGCGGGGATCCATCGGCTCGGACGGGGAGGCGCTGGGCATGGCGGGTTCAACCGTGGCTGCGGGGGCCGACCGGCGCGCCCGATGGCGCCGTCGGTGGGGTGTCCTGGGGGGCGGCGGCCGCGATGGCCAGGTTGCTGATCGCCCCGACCCCGGCCAGCTCGGGGAGGGGAGTCCCCGCCAGCAGGGCTTCGGTGAGGGCCTCCAGCTCCTCCGGTCGGCGCGCCCCGAGGGAGCGTCCCACGGCGCGACCTTCGGCGTTGAACAGCTCCAGGTGGGGGATGCCGTTCACCTCATAGCGGTCCACCTCCGCCTGCCAGCGCGGGTTGTCGACGTTGAGCAGCACCACGTCGAGGTCGTCGCGATGCTGGCGCTCAATCGTTTCCATCGCCGGGGCCATCGCCCGGCAGGCCTCGCACCAATCGGCATAGAACTCCACGACGGTGGGCCGACCGTCCGCCAGGGCGGTGCCGAGTTCGGGAGAGCGGCGGGCCAGGGCCTCCAGGGAGGTCTCTGGATGCAGGCCGCCCCGCAGCCACACCAGCAGCAGGGCCAGGGCTGCGGCCACCGCGGCCAGGAGCATCCGTTCACGCCGCCCCAGGCCGGGGCTCGGGGAGGGCGGCGGGGTGGCCGGGGA
>JBIIND010000131.1:0-5153 GCA_044337665.1 Cyanobium sp. | reverse complement strand
GTGGATACGGCGGCTGCGGCCATTCAGCTGGTGCGCGAGTGGCTGGCCACCCACGAGGCGGAGATCGGCGCCAAAGCCGTACCGGTGCCCACGGAATTCAATGGCACGATGATGCAATGGTTTCACTGGTACAGCGAAGCCGACGGCCAGCACTGGCAACGGCTGAAGCAAGCCGCGCCGGAGCTGGCCAAGGCGGGAATCACGGGGCTGTGGCTGCCGCCGGCCACCAAGGGAGGCAGCAAGTGGGATGTGGGCTACGGCATCTATGACCTGTTCGACCTGGGGGAGTTCGACCAGAAGGGGACGGTGGCCACCAAGTACGGCACCCGCCAGGAGTTTGAGGCCTCGGTGCAGGCCTGTCACGCCGCCGGCATGCAGGTGTACGCGGATACGGTGTTCAACCACAAGATGTGGGCTGACGAGGCCGAGGACTATCAAGCCACCCCCTATGACCCGGCGAACCGCAACCGGCCGCTGGAGGGGGAGCAACCCATCAAGGCCTGGACGCGCTTTCGCTTCGACAAGCGGGCGGGACAACATTCCACCATGCAATGGCATTGGTACCACTTCGACGCCGTTGACCACAACCAACTGCGGCCGGGTTACAACGCCATCTGGAGGACGCAGGGGGCTGGCTTCGAGGGCAATGTGGATCTGGAGAAGGGAAATTATGACTACCTGATGGGCTGTGATCTCAATATCAACCATCCCGAAGTGCGGGGTGAGCTCAAACACTGGGGCCGCTGGATGCATGACACCCTCAAGGTGGATGGCTTCCGCCTGGATGCGATCAAGCACATCAGCAGCGACTTCTTCCTCGACTGGATCCAGGATCTCGACCAACACGCCCAGCACAACCACTTCGTGGTGGGGGAATACTGGAGTTACGACCTCGCCTCCCTCTCCTGGTATGCGGCCAACTCAGGCGGGCGCATGCACCTGTTCGACGCGCCGCTGCATCGCAACTTCCACGAGGCCAGCCGCAGCGGTGGGCAGTACGACATGCGTCGCCTGCTGGAGGGCAGCCTGATGCAGACGATGCCCCTGCTGGCGGTGACGCTGGTGGAGAACCACGACACCCAGCCCCTCCAATCGCTGGAGTCGGTGGTGGAGGACTGGTTCAAACCCCTGGCCTATGCCTGCATCCTGCTGCGCGACCAGGGCTACCCCTGCATCTTCTACGCCGATTACTACGGCGCCCATTACAAGGGCAAGAAGGGCGGCGATGGCCCGGAGTATGAGATCTGGCTGACCAGCCACCGTTTCCTGATCGACCGTTTCCTGCTGGCCCGCACGCACTGCAGCTACGGCCCGCAATACGACTACATCGACCACTTCAACACGATCGGCTGGACACGGCTGGGCAGCGCCGGCCACCCGCGGGCGATGGCGGTGTTGATGAGCGACGGCCCCGCCGGCGCCAAGTGGATGGAGGTGGGCAAGCGCCATACCGCTTTCCGCGATCTCACCGGCCACATCCGCGAAACGATCACCACCAACGGCGACGGCTGGGCGGAATGGCGCTGCCCGGGCGGCTCGGTTTCGGTGTGGGTGGAGGAGGAGGCCCTGGCGGAGATGGGGATCGGCAAGCTCTGACCCTCGCGCGGGAGGGGGCCGCCGCCGCTGCGGGAGAATCCCCCTCTCTCCCGCCGGACACCCCCATGCTCCTCGACCTGCGCGGCAAGAAGGCCCTCGTCACCGGCATCGCCAACAACAAGTCGATCGCCTGGGGCATCGCCCAGCAGCTGCACGCCGCCGGCTGCGAGCTGGGGGTCACTTACCTGCCCGATGAAAAGGGCCGCTTCGAGGGCAAGGTGCGCGATCTCACCGCCCCCCTCGCCCCCACCCTGTTCGAGCCCCTCAACGTGCAGGACCCGGCCCAGATCGAGGCCGTGTTCGCCCGGGTGGCCCAGAGCTGGGGCAGCCTCGACGTGCTGGTGCACTGCCTGGCCTTCGCCGGCAAGGAGGAGCTGGTCGGCGATTACAGCGCCATCAGCCCCGAGGGCTTCGCCCGCGCCCTGGAGGTGAGCGCCTACTCGCTCGCGCCCCTCTGCCGCCATGCCAAGCCCCTGTTCAACCCGGGGGCCAGCGTGATCACCCTCAGCTACCTGGGCGCCGAGCGGGCGATCCCCAACTACAACGTGATGGGCGTGGCCAAGGCGGCCCTGGAGGCCTCGGTGCGCTACCTGGCCGCCGAGCTGGGTCCCGAGAAACAGGTGCGTGTCAACGCCATCAGCGCTGGCCCGATCCGCACCCTGGCCAGCTCCGCCATCGGCGGCATCCTCGACATGATCCACAACGTGGAGGAGAAGGCGCCCCTGCGCCGCACGGTCACCCAGGAGGAGGTGGGCAGCACCGCCGCCTTCCTCGCGAGCCCCCTGGCCAGCGGCATCACCGGCCAGGTGCTCTACGTGGATGCCGGCTACTGCATCACGGGGATGTGATCCCCCTCAGGCCCAGAGGGTCTGCACCACGGCGGCGCCCACATTCAGGCCCACCGCAAAGGAGTCCTCACAGGCCTCGCGGATGTGGACGCCTGCGTACACGCGGCTGATGGCATCCTCCAGGCCGGCCTCATAGAAGCTGTTGCGCACGACGCCCCCCTGATCCAAAAAGCCATCAAAATGGCGCTCCACGCCCGGCAGTTCCTCAGAGGTGGCCTCGAAGTCCACCCCATTGCCGAAGAAATGGGTCATCACGCTGGCGAAGGTGCCCCCCATGGCCGAGTGGCCGGAGAGGAAATCCGGAAAGGGCGGCGACTCGACCCCGTTGATGGGGGACAACAGGGTTTTCCAGGCGGTGTCACGCACCGTGAGCGGCGACCCATCGGTATCGGAGAAGCTGCCGGTGATCAGGTCCCAGGGGCGGGGCTGGACGTTGCTGTACTTCTCCTGCCAGGCGCAGATCACGGCGTCCGCCATCGAGAGGCTCAGGCTGGCGATCAGCTTGGCGTTGGTGACCAGGGAGGTCTCTTCTTCCGCCGCCACGTCCATGGCGATGTCAAGCAGCTGGCCGTAGGGGCGGAAGGTGTCCGGGCGGTCGTAGGCCCAGAAGAGCGCGATTTCCGTCTGGTCGGCGGTGCGCAGCAGGGTGGTCTGCTCCGTGTCGCTCAGGCCGCCATAAAGGCGTACTTCATTCAACTGCTGGGCATAAAGGTCGAGATCCACATCGGGCCGGCACTGCAGGCCGTCGGAACGGAAGGCGTCGGTGCCGCTGATCACCCAGGGGGTCACCGATCCCCAGTTGGACCCGAGCGCCACGCCAGCGGTGGGCCCCTCCGTGGCGGGCATCCACACGTAGCCCGGCAGGCCGCCGCTGGGGGGGGTGTAGGGGGTGGTGTTGGTCGAGCCGTCGTTGGCCCTGAGGGCCCGGATCTGGTCGGCCATGGAGGCGCCGAAGGCCAGGCCAGCCTCAATGCTCGCCGGCGAGCCTGTCAGGGACTGAAGGCTGCGGCTGAGTTGATCCTGGACCAGCGCCGCCTCACCGGGAAGTTCGAGCGAGAGAATCCGCTGGGCGGCGCCCACCAGGGCCGCCTCCCGGTTGGCGCCCACCGGAGCGTTCTGATCGACGCGATAGGGATTCACCCCATCCCCAAAAGCGGCCAGGGTGTCGAGCATGGCCGTGGAAAGCATGGCCATCATCCGGGTGCCCGTGGTGGGGGGCACACCCGGCTTGCCATTGCTGCCCGCCGATTTGATCGCGTTCAGGGCGCAGCTGGTCCAGACCAGAACCGGGTCCGCACCTCTGGCGTTCACGAGTTGAACACTCTGGTTATTGACTGAATCCTGGACCGACTCCGCTCCGGGCCGCCCCTCCACCCGAGCGATCAGGTAGTAGGAGCCCTGGGCAAGGGCAACATTCTCCGTGTCGAATTGCAGAAGGGAAACGGCGGGGGCGAAACTGGCGGGGAGGGTGATGGTACGCCGCTCAAGCAGGCGGTCATCACGGCTGAATTGCCTGTCCGTCGAGCTGTACAGGGTGACTTCAACCTGGCGGAAAGCCGCGAGGGAACTCGATCCCCGCGGGGGATTGCTTCGTCCCAGGGCATCCGCCAAATAGAGGGCCTGCACTCTCACCTGTGCCCGGCCTGCCGCGTCATCGTCCAGGGCGGGATCCCTGACAATGCGGAGATCAATCGAGTAATCAAACATGGCAGTTGGGTGGGGTGAAGCGAGGCCGAAGCGTCAATTTCTCTCCCTGGAGAAGTCCGGAGCCGCTCGGCATCCACCACCCTATGGGATCAAGAGAGGATCACGGGATAATTTGCGAAATATTAAGTTTTCCCCGCCTGGGGCCGCTGGCTGTCTGTGCGTGCTCAGCGGCCATGGGGTACAGCCAACCGCCCGAAGCCGGGCGGATCTCCCTCCCTCCAGCTACACGGGCACAGCTGCGGGGTCCAGGCAACAGCACACAGGAGAGGCCGACAGCCTGTGGGTCTTGCACAATCGCCGCCGGAGCCACGCTGACAGGAGCAGCACAATGCGAAGCCTTTGCCGCGGCCGTGCGGCTGAACCATCGACCGAACCGAATGCGCGCTGATCAGCAGCTCGCCCGCTTGAGCGCCATCCATGCCGCAAGCCATCCCCCCAGAAGCCTGATTCGAACCGCTGATGCCTAAGAGCAGCGCCTCAGGCTTGTGTTCGGAAGCGCGGCTCTGGTGCAGGCCCCCTGGGTTGCTGCCGGCCCAGCTTCCACGAATCGGGCAGCTTCCCGCCAAGCCAGGCGCAATCCGCACCGAAACAGCCCGCCTATCCCCACGCGACACACGTCCACGCCCCCTCTGATCGCCCCAGAGAGCTCGGCATTAAGCAAATCCGAAAAAAGACTGCCATGATTTGCGCGAGGATCTAAGTTTTGGGAAACCTCTTCTTTTGCCATGATTTTCTCCTGTCATTCAAGACGATTGGTTGCCGGACTAACGATTAGCCTGGCCGGTGCCTTCAGCGCCACCTCCGCAGCGCCCGCAAAAGCATTTACCATAGTCAATCCATGTTTTGTCACTCAAGCTGTGGCCATAGACGTCCAGATAAGTGACGGATGCACGCCAGAGAGTCCCATTCTTCCCTCCGCAAACTCCGTCCCTGGCCAATTTGATTTTCCTGTCATTATCCCGCGTCGCTGGTACGACCCCCCTTTTGTGAGTCGCTACGACC
>JBIIND010000130.1:0-5162 GCA_044337665.1 Cyanobium sp. | reverse complement strand
AGGCCAGCACCACCCCGGGCAGCACGGCGTGGGAGATAGCGTCCCCCATCAGGGCCCAGCCCTTGAGGGTCATGAAACAGGAGAGCAGGGCGCAGACCACGGCCACCAGCAGGCCCAGGCCCAGGGCGCGCTGGATGAAGACCTGCTGCAGCGGCTCGATCAACCAGATCACAGGCGCCCCGTTCATCGCTCCAGCCCCGCCGGTGCCCCGAAGGTGCGCAGCAGGTTGGCCTGGGTGAAGACGGTGGCGGTGGGTCCGCAGGCCAGCACGCGGCGGTTGAGCAGCAGCACCCGATCGCAGAAGCCCGGGATCGCGTCCAGGTCGTGGGTGGCGATCAGCACCGAGGCGCCGGCGGTCCGCAGCTCGCGCAACTGGTCGATGATCAGCCGCTCGGTGCGGCGATCGACGCCCGTGAACGGTTCATCGAGCAGCAGCAGGCGGGCCTGCTGGGCGATCGCCCGGGCCAGCAGGGCCCGTTTGCGCTGACCGCCGGAGAGGGAGCCGATCGGCCGGTCGCGCTGCTCCCCCAGCTCCACCCGGCGCAGGGCCTCCCGCACCGCCTGACGGTCGGCGGCGGCGGGCCAGCGCAGCCCATTCATGTGGCCATAGCGGCCCATCATCGCCACGTCCCAGACGCGCAGCGGGAAGTCCCAGGGAAGCTGGTCGTCCTGGGGCACGTAGGCCACCCACTGGCGCCGCTGGGCCTGCGCCACCGGCAGCCCGCCGATGCGCATCTCGCCGCCGCTGGGCGTCAGAAAGCCCATCAACGCCCGGAACAGGGTGGACTTGCCCGCCCCGTTGAGACCCACCAGGGCGCAGATGCTGCCGCCCTCCAGCGTCAGGTCGACCGCCTCCAGCGCCGGCTCCCTCCCGTAGGACACGGTGAGCCCCCGGACGAGCAGGCTCGGATCCGTGGGGGTGGCGGGGGCTTGGGCCAGGGGGGCGGCTTGCATCCCCCCATTCAACGGGGCCGCCTCACCGGGGCGCGAGTCCGCGGCGCACGCTCCCCACGTTGTGGCGCATCAGCTTCAGGTAGGTGGGGGCCACCCCCCCCGCTGGCGAGAGGGAATCGACGTGGAGGATGCCGGCCAGGACCGCGCCGCTCTCGGCCGCCACGCGCCGCATCGCCCGGGCGTCCACGGTGCTCTCGCAGAACACGGCCGGCACCCGGCGGCGCCGCACCGTCTCGATCAGCCGGCGCATGCGCTGGGGGGTGACCTCCCGCTCCCCGTTGACGGGCCAGAGCCAGCCCTCCTCCAGCCCGTAGTCGCGGGTCAGGTAGGAGAAGGCGCCCTCGCAGGTCACCAGCAGGCGGCGCTGCTTCGGCAGGGTGGCCATCTCCTGGGCCAGTTCGGCATCGAGCTGATCCAGCTGGACCCGAAAGGCCCCGGCGCAGCGCCGGTAGTCGTCCGCCCCGGCCGGGTCGAGGCGGGTGAAGGCCTCCCGCAGGTTGGCGACGTAGGTGTGCGCCGCCTTCGGGGACATCCAGGCGTGGGGATTGGGGGCCTGGCCCCCTGCGGCGTCGATCGGAATGGGGACCACCCCCCGGCTGAGGGTGACCCTGGGGATCGGGCCGAGGCTGGCGGCGAAGCGATCCATCCAGCGCTCCAGTCCCAGACCGTTCTCCAGCAGCAGTTGCGCCCCGCGGGCGCGGCGCAGGTCGGCCGGAGTGACCTCGTAGCCGTGGATCTCCGCACCGGGACGGGTGAGGGATTCCACGCGGAGCCGGCCACAGGCCACCTGCTCCGCCATGTCGGCCAGGACGGTGAAGCTGGCCAGCACCCGCGGGCGGGCGTCGACCCGTCCCGTCTCCGGTGGGCGCCCGCCGCAGCCCCACAGCACCGCGATCAGGGCGAGGGGAACGGTCCGGCGGAACGGCACGGGCGGCCTGGGCAACGAAGAAGGGAAGGCCCCGGCCCCGACGCTATCGGAGCCCGCACCCGCGACGGGCTGGGTGCCATGAAAAAAAAGCCCCCTCGCACGAGGGGGCCAGGGGCCGGGGCCGGAGCTCGCTCAGCCGATCGAGGGGGCGGTGAGGGGGAGCGGGCCGGAGGGCACGGCGGCGAGGTCGAGGGGGAAGTTGTGCGCGTTGCGCTCGTGCATCACTTCCATGCCCAGGTTGGCGCGGTTGAGCACATCCGCCCAGGTGGGCAGCACCTTGCCCTGGGCATCGAGAATCGACTGGTTGAAGTTGAAGCCGTTCAGGTTGAACGCCATGGTGCTGATGCCCATGGAGGTGAACCAGATGCCGACCACCGGCCAGGCGGCCAGGAAGAAGTGCAGGCTGCGGCTGTTGTTGAAGCTGGCGTATTGGAAGATCAGGCGACCGAAGTATCCGTGGGCGGCCACGATGTTGTAGGTCTCTTCCTCCTGGCCGAACTTGTAGCCGTAGTTCTGGCTCTCGCTCTCGGTGGTTTCCCGCACCAGGGAGGAGGTAACCAGCGAGCCGTGCATGGCGGAGAACAGGCTGCCGCCGAACACACCCGCCACCCCCAGCATGTGGAAGGGGTGCATCAGGATGTTGTGCTCCGCCTGGAACACCAGCATGAAATTGAAGGTGCCGGAAATGCCGAGGGGCATGCCATCGGAGAAGGAGCCCTGGCCGAAGGGATACACCAGGAACACGGCGAAGGCGGCCGACAGGGGCGCGCTGTAGGCGACGCAGATCCAGGGGCGCATGCCGAGCCGGTAGGAGAGCTCCCACTGGCGGCCCATGTAGGCGGAGATTCCGATCAGGAAGTGGAAGACCACCAGCTGGTAAGGGCCACCGTTGTACAGCCACTCATCGAGGCTGGCGGCTTGCCAGATGGGATAGAAGTGCAGGCCGATGGCGTTGCTGGAGGGAACAACGGCGCCGGAGATGATGTTGTTGCCGTAGATCAGGGAGCCGGCGACGGGCTCCCGGATGCCGTCGATATCGACGGGGGGAGCGGCGACAAAGGCAACGATGAAGCAGATGGTGGCGGCCAGGAGGCAGGGGATCATCAGCACCCCGAACCAACCCACATAAATGCGGTTGTTGGTGGAGGATACCCATTGGCAGAAGCTTTCCCAGCTTCCAACCCGGCCGCTGCGAATGGCAGTGGTCATGGCAGAGGATTGCGGTGAGCGGTGAATGGAGAGAAGACCCGTCAGTGCCGCAGGGACCCTGGCGAGCATTACCACGCTACGGCCGTAATCGCCTTCAGCAACCGAAGGCCGACAGGCCGCGCAAAATGCAAAGCAAATTCATGGAGTTTGGTGAAGCATTGGCGAGGCGCCGGGGCCGCCCTGCTGGCGCAGCCACTCCTTCCCCTGCTTCAGGAAGGTGGGCCAGTCGAGCTTCTCCGCCTCCGCCGCGCGGGCCACGAGCATGGGCGCCTGACGGCGAATCGCCTCCAGGTCGGCCTGGGCAACCCCCGCCGAGAGGGCCAGCACATCGGCCATCGCGTGACCCACCACCCGGGTGAGATAGGCGGCGCTCAGGGCCTGCAGGGTGCCGCCGATCAGCCAGCCGGCGTGGTGCAGACGCAAGGCGCTGGTCAGGGCCTGGCCGCTCCATTCCACCAGCCCCAGGGCCAGGGCGGCACGCCCCAGCTCCAGGGCCGCGGCCCGCAGGCTGTCGGGGTCCCAGGGGCAATCCCAGAGGCGGGCCATCTCCTGCAGCATCGCCCCGTTGGCGGCGGCGAGCACCAGCAGATCCACGCTGGGAAGGGGGGAGGCCAGAACCCCCGCGGCCACCAGCCACTGGGTGCGACGCAGCAGCCGCTGCCATTCGCCACGGCGCAGACCCTCCAGATCTCCCTGCCAGCGCGCGTGCAGGTGTTCCAGGCGGCGCAGGGCCGTGCGCTCCGCCAGGTCCCTGCCCTCCCGCGCCAGCCAATCGGCCAGGGGCGCCAGGCTGGCGGCAAGGCCCCCGGCGCTGCCGTCCCAGGGGAGCAGGCGCTGGGGATCGGCGTCGCTCCAGAGGCTCAGGATCTCCTGGATCAGGCTGTCGGGTCCGATCCCCCCGCAGGGATCCTCCAGCAGAAGCCACACCGGCTGGCCGGCCGGGAGGGATTCGAGCCAGCGCAGGTCGGCACCCCGCAGCGGACGCTGCAGGTGAAAGAGCAGCAGGTCACTGCCGGCGAAGGGGCCGCTCCAGCGCCAGTCCGCGCTGATGGACGGCAGCGCCTCCCCCCAGTGCAGCCTCAGGGGGCGGGGGCCCCGCAACGCCGCCCGGAACTCCGGTTGCAGGCGGGCCGGCGGAGGCTGGGAGCTGGCCAGCGCGAGGCTGAGGGACCGGGATGGCGCCTCGTTCCGCAGGCTGGCCAGCTCGTGGCGGCGCAGGGGAAGGGAGAGGGCCCGCTCCGGTTCGGGCAGCAGGCGTTCGAACTGCGCGAGCACCCCTTCGCAGCGCTCCACCCAGCCGTCGAGGCTGCGGGGGAGCCGGGCGGAGGGCCGCTGGGAGGGGCGGGAGAGCAACCACCAGCCGCCGGTGAGCAGGCCGCCGGCCAGGAGCGTGGCGCTGTCGAGGTGGAGCCAGCGGGCCATCGCCTCGCTGGCCACCAGGCCTCCCCCCAGGAGCAGCACCGGCGCCCGCCAGGGGGGCGGCAGCCCGGGCGCGCGGGAGGGGGCGGAGTCCGGAACGGTCACGGGGCAGCCTGCGGCTCAGTCTCTTTAGCTCAGATCCTGCGGCGCGTCCCGAAGCGGCCCGCCGGCCGCCCCGAAAATGGCGATACTCTCGAGGCGACCCTTACGGGATGGAGGGCGATCCGATGGAGGGACATCCCGCGGGCTTTCCCCCCCGCTCCCGGTCGCGCTCCAGCCTGGGCAGCCGGGGGCTCTCCCCCTGCGGCAGCCTGGAGGAGTCCCACCTGCTGGATCGGCTGACGCCGCGTCAACGGCGCGACCTGCGCCACCACTGGCAAGGTTTGCAGGAGCCTGGCGAATGGAACGAGGCCCTGCCGGTGCTGCTGCTCGACCGTTGCTGGCTGCGCCTGAGCGTTGAGTCCCTGGCGGGTCTGGCGCGGCGGCTCCCCCCCGACGCCAGCGGCGCTGCGCCCGAACTTGTGCGTTACCAGCACCTCCTCCTCCAGGGCCTGGGCGGCCTGGAGGCCCAGCAACGCTGTTGGGAGGAATTCGGGCCCGAGGCCTGCCGGGAGGCCCAGCGGCGCTTCTGGAGCGCCCGGGAGCGGGGCAA
>JBIIND010000129.1:0-5174 GCA_044337665.1 Cyanobium sp. | reverse complement strand
GGAGCCCGCCAGGTGCACCTGATCGATGAGCCGGTGGCGGCTGCCATCGGCGCCGGATTGCCGGTCACCGAACCGGTGGGCACCATGATCGTCGACATCGGCGGCGGCACCACCGAGGTGGCGGTGTTGAGCCTGGGCGGCACGGTGCTGAGCGAGTCGGTGCGCGTGGCCGGCGACGAGCTGAGCGAGGCGATCAGCGTCTTCCTCAAGAAGGTGCACAACCTGGTGGTGGGCGAGCGCACCGCCGAGGACATCAAGATCCGCATCGGCTCCGCCTTCCCCGACGACGCCCACGACGAGACCTCCATGGACGTGCGGGGCCTCCACCTGCTCTCCGGCCTGCCCCGCACGATCAACGTGCGCGCCGGCGATGTGCGCGAAGCGATGGCCGAGCCGCTCAACGTGATCGTGGAGGCGGTGAAGCGGACGCTCGAGCGCACCCCCCCCGAGCTGGCGGCTGACATCGTGGATCGGGGCATCATGCTGGCCGGGGGCGGCGCCCTGGTGCGGGGCATCTGCGACCTGATCAGCCACGAAACCGGCATCCTCACCCACGTGGCCGAGGAGCCGCTGCTCTGCGTGGTGAACGGCTGCGGCATGGTGCTCGAAGACTTTGAGCGCCTCAAGCGGGTGCTCGACACGCCCGACTTCACCCGCCCCGCCGCCTGAGGCCGATGCCGGCCTCGCGCTGGGCCCGGCTGGGCGCCCTGCGGCCCCTGCGACAGGCCTGGCCATGGTTGTCGGTCCTGGTTGTCCTGCTCGCCATCCGCCTCAGCAAAGGGGCTGGCCTGGTGGATCTCTATGCCCTGGTCAGCCGTCCCTTCTGGCCTGGAAGCGCCCAGGGCGAATGGCTGCGCTCCGCCGCCCGCAGCGAGCAGGAGCTGCGCCTGAGCGCCCTGGAGCGGGACAACCGGCGCCTGCGCCGCCTGCTGGAACTGCAGCAGGACACCGCCGACCGGCTGCGCGCGCCGGTCATCTCCCGCGAGCCCGTCGGCTGGTGGCAGCAACTGGTGCTCGGGGCGGGGTCCCTGGCGGGCCTCCGCCCGGGCCAGGCCGTGCTCGCCCCGGGGGGGCTGATCGGTCGGATCAGTGCCGTCACCCCCAGTACCGCCCGCGTCACCCTGCTCACCGATCCCTCCAGCCGGGTGGGGGTGTGGGTGGCCCGAAGCCAGACCCATGGCCTGCTCAGCGGCGTGGGCACCGGTCGACCCCAGCTGCGATTCCTGGAGAAGGATCCCCAGGTGCGCCCCGGCGACGTGGTGGTCACCTCCCCGGCCAGCACCCTGGTGCCGCCGAACCTGCCGGTGGGCGTGATCCAGACCCTGGAGATGGGCGCCGACCCCGCGCCGGCGGCGGTGGTGCAGCTGAGCGCGCCGCTGGAGGCCGTCGACTGGGTGCAGGTGGTGCGCCCCTGATGGCCCAGCTCTCCCGCCAGCCCGCCTTCCTGGCCACGGTTCTGGTGGTGCCCTGGCTCACCCTCGCCTCCCCCGCCTGGTTGAAGCTCTCCGGTGTGCCCCCCGCCTGGGGCGTGCTGTGGCTGCTGCCGTGGGCGCTGGTGGAGGGCCGTTTCTGGGGGGCCGTGGCCGGGGTGGGCCTGGGTCTCCTGCTCGATTCCCTTCACCCCGGCCCGGTGACCCTGGTGCCCGGCTTCGCCCTGCTGGGCTGGTGGTGGGGGCGAGTGGGGCGTCGCGGTCGGCCCATCCAGCGCAGCTTCAACCTCGGCCTGCTGGCCCTGCTCGGCAGCCTTGCCCTGGGGCTGAGCCTGATGCTGCAGTGGGGCGTGCTGTGGGGGGTGTCCCGCCGCGCCGTCACCGCCGTCGCCCCTGAGGTGCAGCCGGCGCTGCTGGCAACACCCGGCTGGAGCTGGGAGGATCTGGGTGGCGCCGGTCTCCATGCCCTCCTGGCCCAGACCCTGCTCACCGCCCTGCTGGCTCCGATGCTCTGCTCCCTGCAGTTGCTGTTCTGGCGCCAGCTGCTCGCCGGTGCCCCGCCACCCCGCTGATGGCCCCTCCCCTCGCTGCGATCCCCCGGCGCCGACTCCTGCGGGGCCTCGTGCCCCTGGCCCTGGCCCTGCTCGCCACCGGCTGCGGCCGCGGCGGCGAACCGCAGCCGCCGGTGCGTGAGCTGAGCGTCTGGACCCTCGATCTGGCTCCGCGCTTCAGCCCCTACATGCGCCGCGTGATCGCGGCCTGGGAGCGCCGCCATCCGGGGGTGCGGGTGCGCTGGACCGATGTGCCCTGGAGTTCGGTGGAGCGCAAGCTGCTGGCCTCGGTGTACGCCCGCACCGCTCCGGATGTGGTCAACCTCAACCCTGTCTTCGCCGCCAGCCTGGCGAGTCGCGGCGGCCTGCTCGACCTCGGGACCGTTCTGCCGGCCGGGGCGGAGCGGGCCTATCTGCCGGCGATCTGGGCGGCGGGTCGGCAGGAGGGTCGGCAGTTCGCCATTCCCTGGTATCTCACCGCCCGGGTGAGCTTCGCCAACCGCGAGCTGCTGGAGCGGGCCGGCGTGGCCGCGCCACCGCGCCGCTGGAGTGAGGTGCCCGCCTACGCCGAGGCGGTGAAGCGCCGGACCGGTCGCTACGCCCTGTTCGTCACCGCGGTGCCGGACGACTCCGCCGAGCTGCTGGAGTCGATGGTGCAGATGGACGTGCGCCTGCTGGACGGGAGGCGCCGCGCCGCCTTCGATACCCCATCGGGGCACAGGGCCTTCGCCTTCTGGGCCGACCTCTACCGCCGCGGACTCCTGCCGCGGGAGGTGGTGAGCCAGGGGTACAGGCGGGCGGTCGAGCTGTACCAGGCGGGGGATCTGGCCCAGGTGGCCAGCGGTCCCGACTTCCTTCGCAACCTGCAGACCAACGCTCCGGGCATCGCGGCGGCGACCCTCACCGCGCCGCCGATCACCGGCCCGGGGGGCGCCACCAACGTGGCGGTGATGAACCTGGTGGTGCCGAAACCGAGCCGCCTGCCGCGGGAGGCCGTCGATTTCGCGCTGTTCCTCAGCAACGCTGACAACCAGCTGGCCTTTGCCGAGGAGGCCCGCGTGCTCCCGTCGGCCCGCCAGGCCCTGCGGCGCCTGGAGCAGCGCCTGCGGGCCGGGCGAAGCGCCGATCCCCAGCAGCGGCTGGTGGAGGACGCCCGCCTGCTGTCGCTGCGCACCCTGGCCACCGGCCGGGTGCTGGTGCCGGCCACCCCCGGTCTGAAACGGCTCCAGACGATCGTGTACACCCAGCTGCAGCGCGCCATGCTCGGGCAGACGGACAGCCAGACCGCCCTGCGGCAGGCGGCCCGGGAGTGGAATCGCTACGCGGCGGCGCGCTGGCCCTGAACCGGGGCCGGGGAGCATTCTGTAAAAATGCTTAAAACTCGCCAGAGCGCCGCTGCGCCAGGGCTTCCGGGGGCTGACCCAGCACCCTGCCCAGGGGTAAGGTTGCGATTCTTCATCAGGCTTCATCCATCGAGATGTCCATGACCCTGGATGCTCGGTTTTCAGTCCAACCCGATGGGCAGCCCCAGGGACCTTCGGACTGGCAATCCGAGGCCACCTTCGTGCCCCGCGGAGCCTCCGCCCCGGGTGAGCTGCGGGCCACGATTCTGGTGGTGGACGACGAACCCGCCGTGCGACGCGTCCTTGTCATGCGTCTCCAGCTCGCCGGGTACCGGGTGGTCTGTGCCGAGGACGGGGAGGAGGCCCTCACCCTCTTCCACAGCGAGCAGCCCGACCTGGTGGTGCTGGACGTGATGCTGCCGAAACTCGACGGATTTGCCGTTTGCCGCCGGTTGCGGGCCGAATCCTGTGTCCCGGTGATCTTTCTCTCGGCCCTCGATGCCATCGCCGAGCGGGTTGCCGGCCTCGATCTCGGCGCCGACGACTACCTGCCCAAACCGTTCAGCCCCAAGGAGCTGGAGGCGCGCATCGCCACGATCCTGCGCCGGGTGGGCCGGGGCTCGGCTGCCAGCGAGCCACGGGATCTGCCCGTGGGCAGCGGCGTGCTGCGGGTGGGTGATCTCGTGGTGGACACCAACCGGCGCCAGGTCACCCGTGACGGGCAGCGCATCGCCCTGACCTACACCGAGTTCAGCCTGCTGGAACTGCTGTTCCGCGAGCCCGGCCGGGTGGTCCCCCGCGCCGAGATCCTGGAGCAGCTCTGGGGCTACCCGCCGCGCCGCGCCGCCGACCTGCGGGTGGTGGACGTCTACGTGGCCCGTCTGCGGGGCAAGCTCGAGCCCGACCCCCGCAATCCCGAGCTGATCCTCACGGTGCGCGGCACCGGTTACGCCTCCCAGCGCATGGGGGATTCCCTGGCCGCCGCGGTCTGAAGCCGCCCGGATCCGCGCTCCTGCAGGATGGACCCCTCCTCCCCGCCGTCCACCCTGCCTTGTCGGAGCTGCGTGAAAACCGCCTGAGGAAGGCCCTGGAGCTGGAGTCCCTCGCCGCCAGCAGCGGACTCCCCGGCCGCGCTCCCTACGCCCTTCGCTACGCCCCCACCCATAGCGCCGCGGCGCTGCAGGAGGCCCATGCCGATCTCGAAAAGGGCGCCGAATGCGAGGAGACCGTCACGGTGGCGGGCCGCATCCTCACCCGCCGGGTGATGGGCAAGTTGGCCTTCTTCACCCTCGCCGATGAGAGCGGCACGATCCAGCTCTACATCGAACGGTCCGCCCTCGAGCCCGCCGACCCCGCCCAGCCGGAGGTTCCCGACAGCTTTCAGCAGATCACCACCCTCACCGACGCCGGCGACTGGATCGGCGTCACCGGCAGCCTGCGCCGCACCGACCGGGGCGAACTGTCGGTGAAGGTGCGCCACTGGACGATGCTCTGCAAGTCGCTCCAGCCTCTGCCCGACAAGTGGCACGGTCTGGCCGACGTGGAGAAGCGCTATCGGCAGCGCTACCTCGACCTGATCGTCTCCCCCCACACCCGCGAAACCTTCCGTCGCCGCGCCCGCATGGTGAGCGCCATGCGCCGCTGGCTCGATCAGCGCGGCTTCCTGGAGATCGAGACGCCGGTTCTGCAGACCGAGGCCGGCGGCGCCGACGCCCGTCCGTTCACCACCCATCACAACGCCCTCGACCTGCCCCTCACCCTGCGCATCGCCACCGAGCTGCATCTCAAGCGGCTGGTGGTGGGCGGCTTCGAGCGGGTGTACGAGCTGGGCCGCATCTTCCGCAACGAAG
>JBIIND010000127.1:0-5246 GCA_044337665.1 Cyanobium sp. | reverse complement strand
CCCCTTCCAGATAAACATGCACTGGCCCCAGGCTGGACAGACGCATCTGGTAGGCGGACGCCAGGTTGAAGAAGCTATTGGTGGCAAAGCGAATCACCTCGGTGAACAGGCCGCGGCGTTGAAAGGCCTCGATGACGTCCGCCACCTGGGGAGAAGGATGGGCATTATCCAGCAGGATGACGCGGGCGGCGGTATGGGTATGACGCCAAAGCGCATCAAGGCATTGCCAAAGATAGAACGGTCGACCATAGGAGGTGACAAAGATCGTAATCGGCTGGTGTGGGTCGAGGGGCGCAGATCCAAAGGGGTTCGGCGGCATTGTGTTCATGGCTGACGCTCCATAGCGCGGGTTTGTGCGAGGTTCTGAACCATCGCCGCTGTGCGGGCGTTGGAGCGGGGAATGGCGATGGCGGGGTTATGCTCTACACCTGCAAAGGCGCAGAGGTCGAGCAGGGTTTGGGGAGAATCCAACGCACCTGTGAAGAGGCGCTGGGGCATCGCGGCGAAGAACTGCTTGCTCTCAGCGTTATGGCGCAGATAAATCGACTTGTAGTGGGCTTCGTGGTGGAGAATGGAGAGCAAACCGGGCTGCAGGGGGTCGGTATGGGGCTGGTGCTGGAGCAGGGCCTGCAGATCGTGCTCACGCCGGTAGATCCTGGCATGCAGGGCTGTTGGCCCCGGGTTACGACCGCCACTGTGGTGGCAGAGGGAATCAAACCAGGTATTGACATGGCGAGTTAGGAGGATGAAGCGGGCGTTGGGGAAGCGATGCGCCAGGAATTTGTAGAAGTCGGGGCACCACCATGGGTCGTCTTCGAAGACATCCGCGGCCTGGAATTCAGGGCTGTCAAAGATGGCCTCATACTCGCCGCGAAACCAGTGGAGGGTCCAGCGAAGCCGGGCGGAGGTGGGGTGACCGGCCCTGACCAGCCCGTGGGATTCGAGCCAATCCCCCACGGTGGTGGTACCACTGCGTTGCATCGAAATGCAGAAGAGGGGATCAGGACGCGGGCTGCGCAAACCCAGGGGTTGGCGATGGCGCTGTCGCAGGGCGGTGACGTGGGATGCCGAAAGGGGGAACACCGCAGGGGTGGGCTGCGGTGCCGGCCCATCCTCAAGCCACGCCGAAGCGGGGCCGCCAAAGACCGCGGCGAGGGTTTCGATTTCGAAGCGGTAGGCGGCGGAGATGCGCGCCCGCAGGGAGGAAGGCATCGGGCTGGGGTTGGCGGGGGCATTGACTGGCCTGCCAGCCAGCTGGGGATCAATGGGGATGGGGGCGAGGCCCAGGAAGGCATGGAGGCCCTCAAGAACGGCGACGGGGCTGTGCTGGATCGCCTCCGTGAAGATGAGCAGGATCTGGCTGGGGTCGAAGTGGCGGCAATAGCGAAGAATGGTTGTGGAATAGTCCCCCCGCGGGCGGCCGTTGGCGGAGGCAAACAGGCGCATGGCGGAAGCATCATCTGGGGGGAGGCTGCCGTCAGAGTGCTTCATCCGGCACTGCGACCAGAAGCGATCAACAGGGTGGCGGAGCAGGAAGATGAGCTTGGCCTCCGGAGCGACGGCGCGCATATGGGCGATCTCCGGGTCTCCACAAAGGGCATAGCGGGGGGTGATCTCCCCTACCACTGCGGCCGGGGAAGCCCAGGCAAAAAGCGAGCGATACCAACCGTCATCGTGGTCGACAAAATGGGCCAGGGCCGACCAGAGGGCCTGGGAGAGATCACCCTGAGCAACGCGGGACTGCAGATCCTGAAGCGCGCGGGTACGCCACGGCTCATCGGCTGCGCGCTGCAGAGCGCTGGGGGATGGAAAACCAGAGCCAGGAAGGGAACGGTCGAAATAATGCATTTCCGAAACCGGTGGCATCCATAGGTCTGGATGTCGGGCAAGATTGGCCCGCAACCAGCAGGTGCCTGCCTTCTGGGCACCGATGCCGATGAAATCAGGGCTGCGAGGATGCAGGGTTAGCATGGCAACAGGCTTGGCTCAGCAGCAGGGAGCCATCCAGAACATCCAGATGGGGTCAAGAGCACAAGAAGGGCGAAAAGTAGCTAAAGAACGTCAAGCCTATGTGTGAATAGTTTTGAGTGTTCAGCACCACTGTAGCCTAGTTTCTTGAACGCCAAGCCAGCGCGTAAAGCTCACGTGCCTCTAGAGTCAACCACAACGAAGCCGGAAGCATCCAGGGGCATGCCGCCTATCCTGGCCATTCTGGGCGGCGCCCCCCTCTTCCCTACACCCCGGAAGGTGGGCACCCCCTTCCTCCCACCGCGCGAGCTGCTGCACGCCTCCCTCGATACGATTCTCGATGCACGTCGACTGACGAACGACGGCCCTTTCGTCCGCGAACTGGAGATTCAACTGGCGGAACGGCATGGCGTGGATGAAGCGGTAGCGCTGTGCAACGGGTCGATCGGTTTGCAGTTGCTATTGCGCGCTACGGGGGTGCAAGGGGAGGTGATCATGCCCTCCTTCACCTTCATCGCCACGGCCCATGCGGCCAGCTGGGAGAAGCTGGCGGTGCGGTTCGTGGAGATCTGCCCTGAAACGCACTGCCTGGATCCGGCCGCTGTTGAGGTGGCGATGGGTCCCCAGACAGGAGCGATCATCGGGGTGAATCTCTGGGGGCGGGTGTGTGCTGTGGAGGCCCTGGCTGAGCTGGCGAACAAGGCCCGGATTCCGCTGCTGTTGGATTCGGCCCAGGCCCTGGGCTGTCGCGTGGCGCATCAAGCCGACGGGGGGCAAGCGCGCGGCGGTGCGTTGGCCTCCGTGATCAGCCTGCATGCCACGAAGATCGTCAGCGGCTTTGAGGGTGGGGCGGTTCTGACGAACAACCAAGCCCTGGCAGAGGAACTGCGACGGATGCGCAATCACGGCTGCGGCTCCGACGGGCAGCGGCGGACACTGGGCACGAATGCCAAGCTGAATGAGTTTGCCGCGGCGTTTGCCCTGCGGGGGCTGGAGAGCCTGGATGCCCTGATTGAGCGCAACAGAAAGATTCTGCAGCTGTATAAAGAGGAACTGGCAGGTATAGCGGGTGTCACCGTGTACAACCCGCCCCGATTCCCCTCGGGAAATTATCACTATGTGGTGCTGATGATCGACAGCAAGCAGGGGACACTTACGCGCGATGAACTGAGGCGCGCCCTCTGGGCGGAGAATATCCAGACTCGACGCTACTTCCATCCGGGCTGCCATAAAAGCGAGCCCTATGCAAGCCGGCCTGGGGCCGGGGAGCGGCACTTGCCGGTGAGTGAAGCGGTGGCGTCCCAGGTGTTGGTGTTACCCGCCGGCGCGGGGGTGACGCTGACGGAGGTGGAGCAGATCAGTGCACGGATACGCCTGGCACTCCGGCAGCATGGGGCGGTGCGACAGCAGCTGCAAGGAACCGATGACGCGCTTTCTTGCCGCATCTGAGCTGGAGGCGATGGGGTTTCAACACCTCGGAGCCAATGTGAGAATCGACCGTCTAGCGGTATTCATCAATCCCCAGTGGGTGTCGCTGGCGGAGCACTGCCGCATCGATGCCTTCAGCCTGATCAGTGCGGGGAAGGATGGCGTGGCGATCGGTCGGTACGTACACCTGGGGGCCGGCAGCCAGGTCTTTGGTGGAGGCGGGCCGGTGGTACTGGAGGATTTCTCCTGCCTGTCCGCGCGGGCGACGGCTTACACCTGCAGTGTGAGTGGCGCCCCCGAGTGCAAGGATCTGATGTTGAACCCCACGGTGCCGGAGCGATTTCGCACGTTGAAGCAAGGGCCTGTGGTGCTGCGCAAGCACAGTGGCGTGGGCTGCGGCTCGGTGGTGTTGCCCGGGGTGGAGATGGGCTACGGCAGTGCCGCCGGTGCATTGACCTTGGTGCGCAAATCGGTGCCCGAGGGTGTGGTGATCTGCGGCAACCCGCCGCAGGAGATGTTGCGACGGGATCGGCGGAAACTGGAGCGCCTGGAGGAGGAATTTTTCGCTTCACTGCGCTGAATGCAAACGGCAGCCACTCCGCGGCGACTCCGCAGGCCCCCGGTGGCGGCGACCCCGCAGCCCCCAGTGGCGGCGAAAGCGGCGCAGGTGCTGGCCAGATCGCTGCTCACGGAGCAGTAGCCCTGCACGGCCACCCCATGGAAGGCGGTCGAGGTGGTTCTGGTGATGCCGGCGAGGGCCGTGGCCGTAGGTGGCGAAGAAGCCGTTGCCGTTGGTATCGAATTCAACGAGATGGGGCTGGCCGGCTTTGAGGGCGGCGAGCAGGATGAACTTGCGGAAGGAGGGGTTGTCGGGATCGGCCGCCCATGGCCAGGGCACGAAAACGGGGCTGCTGCAGAGAGTATGGGTAGGTACAGAAGCCAGGTAATCCCCTCCAAACAAGGGGAAGCAGCAGCGAAGCCGCGGTAGCGGCACTACGCAGTAAAGGCGGAAGCATGAAAAGATGAACGCTCTGCCGGGAAACGGGGGAAATCGGCTGTTATGTACAGATTCCGCAAAATACCGTGGTATTGATCGGCCGCAGCGCCACCCACGCCCTGCGGGCCCTGCTGGAGCTGGCCCAGGAACCGGAGCGCTGGCGGGCGATGCCGGAACTGGCGGCGGCGGCGGACCTGCCGGCCCCTTCCCTGGAGCAATTGCTGCTGAAGTTGCGGCGGGCGGGGGTGGTGGAAGCCCGACGCGGCCGCCACGGCGGCTACCGGATGCGGCGCCCGGCGGCGACCGTGAGCCTGGCGGATGTGCTGGCTGCCATCTCCCCGGCAGAGCTCCCCACAGAGCCGGGAGACCCCAACGACGCCACCGCCCGGGTGACCGAAGCCCTGCAACGGCGGCTGCGTCGTGCGTTGGAACGGGAACTGCAACGGCTGACCCTGGAGGACCTGCACCACGACCTGCGCAGCAGCCGCGCGGCGCTGCAGGAGGAGGGCGGCCTTCTGCTGGGCTGAACGGGGCCGCGCGAGTGGACGGCATTCCGACCCCAGAACGCAGCGCGTACTTTCTTAAGGTTCAACCATGAACGACGCCAACCCCCTGCCGGATCCCGCCGCCCTGCTGGAGGAGGTGCTCACGCCGCTGCTGCAGGATTTTGATGAGTCGTTCCAGCGCGGCCTGCTGCTGCTGGAGCACTGCCCCGACCGGGTGATGCCACCGGAGCGACGCCTGGCCTTCCGCGAGCGGTTGGAGGAAGCCCAGGCGCAGCTCCGCGCCGCCCGCGCCCTGCGCACGGCCACGCCGGCACCGATGGCACTGGAGATGGCGACCATCACCCCCT
>JBIIND010000126.1:0-5261 GCA_044337665.1 Cyanobium sp. | reverse complement strand
GATCGCGCTGGTGCTGGCCAACTACCCCACGCGCAACAGCCGCCTGGCCAATGGCGTCGGCCTCGACACCCCCGCCAGCGCGGCCGCGATGCTGCGCTGGTTGGAGCAGGACGGCCACGACCTCGGCGACGCACCCCTGCCCGCGGACGGCGACGCCCTCATCCATGCGCTTCTCAGCGGTCGCAGCAACGACCCCGAGAGCGACCACCGCCCGGCCCTGGCCCACCTGCCCCTGGCCACCTATCGGGCCTGGTACCAGGAGCTGCCCGCCGAGGGGCGGGCGCGCCTGGAGGCGCAATGGGGGGCACCGGAGCAGGACGCCGGGTTGGAGCCCATGGCCGGCGCGGGCCGGGCCGATCCGCCCGTCCCCGCTTTCCCCGTCCGCGGCCTGCGCTTCGGAAACGTGACCGTGCTGGTGCAGCCGGCCCGGGGCTATGACCGGGATCCCTCCCTCGCCTATCACAGCCCGGATCTTCCCCCCACCCACGCCTATCTGGCGCAGTACCTGTGGTTGCGGCAGAGCTTCGCCGCCCACGTGGTGGTGCATGTGGGCAAGCACGGCAATCTGGAGTGGCTGCCCGGCAAGGGGGTGGGGCTGGGTGAGGCCTGCTTCCCGGAATGGGCCCTGGGACCGATGCCCCACCTCTACCCGTTCATCGTCAACGATCCGGGCGAGGGAAGTCAGGCCAAACGCCGCGCCCAGGCGGTGATCCTTGATCACCTCACCCCACCCCTGGGCCGCGCGGGACTGCACGGCGAGCTTCTGACCCTCGAGGCACTGCTGGATGAGTACTGGGAGGCGACCCAACTGGGGGCCGAACGCCGGGAGACCCTGCGGCGTGAGCTCGAGCGCCGCCTGGAGGGCCTGCAGCTTCCCGACGCCGGGCTGGCCCTGGAGGGGCGCCTGGAGGCGGCCGATGGCTATCTGTGCGAACTCAAGGAGGCCCAGATCCGTCTGGGTCTCCATACCTATGGGCAGCTGCCGGAGCCGGAGCGGCTCGCCGAACTGCTTCTCTGCCTGGCCCGCGCGCCGGTGCCGGGTCAGGGCGGGCTGGTGCAGGCATTGGCGGCGGATCTGGGTCTGGCGCTCGATCCCTGGGCCGATCCGGAGGAGGCCCCGCTCACGGAAGCCGACCGCCGACGGCTGGATCCCCAGGCGGAGGGAGCCACCCTGCGAAGGGTGGGGGACGCCGTGGCGCGGCTGGAGGTTCTGGCCCTGGCGCTGGTGCGCCAGGAGCTGGGGTTGCCGTGTGCGGAGGGGGAAGGGGGATCCGCCGTCCCCCCACCGGGCCCGCTCAGCCAGCGCGCCCTGGCCCACCTCCGCGAGCGGCTGCTGCCTCCCCTGCTGGCCTGCGGCGAGGCGGAGCGGCGGGCCTTCCTCCACGGGGTCGCCGGTGGGCGTATCGCGGCCGGGCCCTCCGGTGCCCCAACCCGCGGCCGTCCCGACCTGCTGCCGACCGGCCGCAACTTCTACAGCGTCGATCTGCGGGGCTTGCCCACCGAGGCAGCCTGGGACCTGGGCCGACGCAGCGCCGAGCTTCTGCTTGAACTCCACCGCCAGGAGGAGGGGGATGACCTGCGCCGGCTGGCTCTTTCCGTCTGGGGCACGGCGACGATGCGCAACGGGGGGGAGGACATCGCCCAGGCCCTCGCCCTGATGGGGGTGCGGCCCGTGTGGGATGGCCCCACCCGCCGCATGGTCGACCTGGAGGTGATCCCCCTGGCCCTGCTGGGTCGACCCCGGGTGGATGTGACCCTCAGGATCTCCGGCCTGTTCCGCGACGCCTTCCCCCAGCTGGTGGCCTGGGTGGATCGCGCCACCCGTCGCCTCGCCCGCCTGGATGAACCGGAGGCCATGAACCCCCTGGCGGCCGCCGCCCGGCTGGAGGGGGATTGCGCCCGGGTGTTCGGTTCAGCTCCGGGGGCCTACGGAGCAGGACTGCAGGCCCTGATTGACGGGGGTCAGTGGCGGGAGCGGGGGGATCTGGGGGAGGCGTTCCTGGCCTGGAGCGGCTGGCGCTACGGCGGCGATCCAGCCCGCGACCACGAGGCGGTGGACGGGGAGACCCTGGTGGTACGGGCCGATCGCGCCGCCCTGGAACGGCGCCTGGCGGCGGTGCAGGTGGTGCTGCACAACCAGGACAACCGTGAGCATGACCTGCTCGATTCCGATGACTATTACCAGTTCCAGGGGGGCATCAGCGCCGCGGTGGAGAAGCTCAGCGGCCAGCGACCGCGCCTGTGGTTCGCCGACCATTCCCGTGCTGACCGTCCACGCCTGCACCCCCTGGAAAAGGAGATCGACAAGGTGGTGCGCTCACGCCTGCTCAACCCGCGCTGGATCAACGGGATGGCAGAGCATGGCTACAAGGGCGGCTTCGAAATGGCGGCCAGCCTCGATTACCTTTTCGCCTATGACGCCAGCACCGGGCGGGTTCCGGACTGGAGCTATTCCGCACTCTGCGAGCGCTGGCTGGCGGATCCGCAGGTGCTGGCCTTCCTGCGCAGCCGCAATCCCTGGGCCCTGCGGGACATGGCCGAGCGGTTGCTTGAGGCCCACACCCGCGGACTGTGGGAGGGGGCGAGCCCGGAGCAGCTCGCCGCCCTCGGCCAACTGCTGCTGAGCAGCGAAGCCCTCACCGAATGCCATGGGGAAGACCCCCCGAACCCCGGGGGGGCTGGCTAAAGCCGACCGCCGCGGTGGGCCTGGCTCAGAGGTTGAGATCCCGGGCCATCGACTTGAAGGGATCGATGGCGCCGGGCTTTTCAGCCGTGGGGGTGCCGCCCGAAGGGTCACTCCCCTCCTTGGGCTTGCGCAGGGCCGCCGGGGTCACCCCGGGGGCGTTCACCGCCACGGCGGAGCCCTTCATGCGCTGGTCCAGCTCCGCCTGGCTGATCTGCTTGGCGAAGGTTTTCTTCACCGGTTTCGGCACGCCGTCGGTGAGCTTCACTTCGCTCTCCGCCGGGTTGAGGCCCGCGAGACCCGGGCTCATCTTCTCGAGGCGGGCCTCCATGGAGGCAACCTCCGCCACCATCTCCTTGTTTCCGGGGCTGTCGGAGGTCCCGGGGAAGGTGCGGCGGATGGTGTTGGAGCGCCGCATGAACTGCACATCCCCCAGGCTCTTGGCGCTGTCGGCGTCGAGGAAGAAGGCGTCGTCTTTGTTTGTGGGGTTGGCCTCGGCGGCACTGCCGGCGACCTTCGGGCTGGAGGTGCTGGCGCCCTTGCCCCGGAAGCGATCGAACAGACCCATCGCAAGTGTTCGGTGACGTCAGCAAACCCTAGCGGCCGTCGAGGGCCAAACCATGGGTGTCGGTGCCGCAACTCATCAGCAGACCGCGGCGCCGCAGGTCGGCGGCGATCGCCTCGCACACCAGCGGCGTGGGCTGCCACCGCTGCCCCATGGTGTAGTCGTACCAAGCCTCAGCGCCGTCAAAACCCAGGTCCGCCGCCGCCGCCAGCAGGCGCTGGTGGGGCAGCCGGTAACGGGCGGGATGGGCCAGCAACGCCAGGCCACCCGCCGCCTGGATAGCCGCCAGCACCGCGTCGGCCCGCAGGGCCGGACCCACCACGGCCGTGCCGGTGAGATAGGGCGCCAGGGACGGGTGCGCCTCGCGGAAGCCAAGGGCCAGCACGTGCACCAGACAGCCCTCCAGCAGGCAGCTGATTTCCACCCCACGCCAGAGGGTGGGGGCCGTCTGGCCGTGGTGCAGGGCGGCGGCGAAGCGTGCCGCCGCGGTCTTGTAGCCGCGGCAGGCGTGGTGGTCGGTGATCGCCAGATGCTCCAGGCCCAGGGCCAGGGCCTGTTCGGCGAGGGTTTCCGGCGGCAGGCTGCCGTCGCTCCAGAGGGTGTGGCAGTGGAAGTTGAGCCGTGTCGGGCAATGGGCCGGATCCACATCCGCCAGCACTGCCGCCAGGGGATGGGCCCGGGCCTCAGGACGCAGAGCCACCGCTACCGGCCTCCACCGCGATGGCCAGGCGCTCGGAGCGCAGACGACGCCAGCGGGCATAGAACTGGATCGAGCCCGCCATCACCACCACCAGCCCCACCACGAACCAGGTGGCCGCCGCGGTGGGGAATTGATCCTTGAACACCACCAGCATCACCACGATCACGAGCAGCAGGGTGGGCAGCTCATTGAGGGCCCGCAGCTGGCGGCCGCTCCAGCCGAACTCCCCTCGGCGCAGCTGGCCCATCACCCAATAGCAGAACGCGTGGTAGGCCAGCAGGGCCAGCACAAAGGCGAGCTTGGCGTGCATCCAGCCCTGCCGCAGCCAGGTGGGGTTGACGCTCAGCAGGCCGGCGGCGCAGACCAGCGCCACCACCATGCCGGGGGTGGTGATGATGTTGGCCAGCCGTCGCTCCATCAGCGCGTATTGCTGCTGGAACGCATCGCGCAGGGCCGGCTCCAGCTCTTCGGCCTCGCGGTGGTAGATGAACAGCCGGACCAGATAGAAGAGCCCGGCAAACCACACCACCACGCCGACAATGTGGAGCGTCTTGAACCAGAAATAGGCCTCGGGGGGCCAGACGGGGGCGAACGGCATGGAGCGAGGGAAAAAAACGGGGGCGGAATGGGTTGGGGTTGGAACGCCAGGCTAGGGGCTGTGCCCTGCCGTTTCGCTGGCCCCGCCCCTGTGGGCGGCCGCAGTGGCCCGGATGGCGGCCCGTTCCTCGCTGGGGATGCGCTCCAGCTGCTTCATCATCAGCGCCATGCGTGGATTGGCGGCGAGGCCGGTGGCGTGCCGGTCGAGAAAATCCCAGTAAAGGGCGTTGTAGGGGCAGGCCCTCGGGCCATGCCTTTGCTTCACGTCGTAGCGGCACCCCTTGCAGTAGGTGCTCATGCGGTTGATGTAGCTGCCACTGGCCGCGTAGGGCTTGCTGGCGAGCACGCCCCCATCGGCAAAGAGACCCATGCCGATCACGTTGGTTTGCATCACCCAGTCGTGGGCATCGATGAACTGGCGCTGAAACCAGAACGTGAAGGCCTGGGGATCCAGTCCGGCGATCAGGCCGTAGTTCGCCAGCACCATCAGCCTCTGGATGTGGTGGGCGTAGCCAGTCGAGCGCAGTTCGCCCAGCACCGTATCCATGCAAGCCATGCCGCTCTCGCCCAGCGACTCCAGCCAGGGAGGCAGGGGCTCCCTGGCACCGAAGTGGTTGCGATCCGGATAGTCGGCGCCCAGCCAGTGGTACAGGCCGTGGGTGAACTCGCGCCAGCCCAGGATCTGACGGATCACCCCCTCCAGGCTGGCCAGGGGT
>JBIIND010000125.1:0-5281 GCA_044337665.1 Cyanobium sp. | reverse complement strand
CCCACGCACGCCGTCTCAATCCGGATCGCCGGATCCATCGGCAGGCGTGTGCACCACTCGCCCTCCACCCCCACCACCTCGATGCTGCCCTGCCGCGCCTCCAGACGGGCGGCCCGTTCCACCACCACGCCCGTCGGCCCCCCTGAGCAGGCCTGCAGGATCAGGCGATCGTCCTGAAGGTTCAGGCTCGCCAGCGGCTGGATGCCGAGCAGATCCTCCGCCAGCTGATCCGCCAGCCAGTTCCAGTTCGGATGGGCCAGGGAGCGGTTCAACCCCTCCCCGCTGAAGCGGATCGTGCCCCGCACCCGAAACGGACTCTCCAGCTCCAGGGTCTGCCGCCGCAACAACCTGCCGATCCGGACCTCCATCGCCTCCCCCCGCAGCTGCACCTCCGCGAGCTCCAACTCCTGGTAGCGGACCCCCCGGGCCAGCACGATCACCCCCGCCAGGCGGCCGCGCAGCAGCTGCAGGGCCGTGCCCTCCAGCTGGATGTCCAGCTGCTCGATCGCCTGGCATTGCTGGCGGACCCAGAACTCCAGCCCGCGGCTCAGCAGGGCCAGCACCGGGCCGGCCTCATGGCCCTGGGGGCCCGTGGGATCCGGGGGCATGGCGGGCGGCGCGGCTCTGCCCCCCTCCTACCCCATCTAGCCCCACATGCGGAGCAGGTTGGCGTGGCAGCGGCAGAGCAGGTCGAATTCCTCCCCCTTCCCCTCCCGCGTGAACAGGGAGCGCCGGGCGGTGTCCAGCTCGAACAACAGCTCCCGTTGCTCGGCGCTGCGCACCCGGCTCTCGATCCACCCCACCGCCACGAGGCGCACGCCCCGCTCCACCGTCTCCACCCGGTGCAGCAGGGTGCTGGGGTACACCAGCGCCTCGCCGGCGGCCAGACGCCAGCGCTCCTCGCCCGCGGGACTCTCCAGCACCAGCGCCCCGCCGTCGTAGCTCTCCGGATCGCTCAGAAACAGGGTGAAGGAGAGGTCCGAGCGGCCCCCGGCCATGTAGGCGTTGTCCACATGCCGGCCATAGCCCTCCCCCGGCTCCATGCGGCTGAATCGCAGGCCGTGCAGACGGCGGGGCAGGGCGGCGGCCTGCAGGAGCGGCTGATCCAGCAGCACCCGCTCCAGATCCGCGCTCAGGGTGGTGTGCAGCGTCGCGGCCGGATCGAGCTGGCGGTTTCGCTTCACCGCACGGGCGTGCCAGCCCGCCGTCGCGCCGCCGTCCCGCCAGGGGGCGTCGGGAGCGAGCAGGGCCTCCCTCAGCTCCCGCAGCGGGCCGTCCTTCAGGAGGGACCCGAGAATGAATTGCATCCTGCCGGCGCGGCTCGGGCGGGAGCCTATGGGATGGTGGAGATTCCCACGGGGTCCGAGGATGGGGCCCGTCCCAGAGCACACCCTCCCGGACCACACCCTCCCGGACCGCACACTCCCAGCCCGCACCGTCCATGGCCCGCCCCAGCATCGCCCTGTTCCTGGCCAGCGCCAGCCTGCTCGCCGGACTGACCGGCTGCGGCGGGGAGGGGGGCGAAGAGAAGCAAGCCCCGGCGGATTCGGCCAGGCCCTCGCTCGGCAGCCCGCAGGGGAGCGGGGAGGGGAAAGGGGAGAAACCAGGTGAGCGAAAGGGCAGCAAGGCGCCGGCGGGCGAGGGCGGCGAGGGCGGCGAGGGAGAAGAGGGCGGCGAGGGAGAAGAGGGGGAAGAGGGCGGCGAGGGCGGCGAAAACTAGGGGGAGATCTGCGGCAGGGCCTGGCGCAGGGTCGCCAGCCGTCGGGCGTTCACCCCCAGATCGGAATCCCCCAGCCGC
Source organism: Cyanobium sp. (assembly GCA_044337665.1). Taxonomy (GTDB): domain Bacteria; phylum Cyanobacteriota; class Cyanobacteriia; order PCC-6307; family Cyanobiaceae; genus Cyanobium. The sequence goes on along the minus strand of JBIIND010000125.1, from coordinate 3,483 downwards.
GAGACGGAGCGAGCCTCCACCACCCCCCGTGCCGGATCGGCATGGAGTTCGAGGTCGTCGACGAAGCCGAAAAACCGGCTCGTCACCGTGGCGTGCAGATAATCCGCGCGGGTCTCCACCAGCGCGACCCCATCGAGGGCCAGGACCGCCGGCACCAGGCTCTCCAACGCGGCGCGCGGGTCGGCGCTGGCCCATTCCTCCCGCTGGCAGTGGGCCGGGCTCTCACAGGCCGCCAGTCGCCCGTCACGAACCCCCAGATCCTCAGGGACCGGCCCCTCCAGATGGAGCAGGGACGCCCCCGCCGTCGCCGGATGGGCGAGGCACAGCAGACAGACCAGCAGCGGAGCGATCGTCCGCCCCAGGTGGGCCAGAAGGGGCAGGCGGGCCAGAACGGGAGGCATCGGCAGGATTTGGGGTTGGGGGGCATGGACACGATGGCGGCCCATCCCCCGGATCAGGGGACGGCGGACAGGCCAAGCCAGGTTTCGGCCACCAGCTCCGGTCGGTCGAGGTGGGGCAGGTGGCCGCAACCCTCCACCTCCCGCAGCCGCTCCCCCAGCAGCTCGAGCGCCGCCCGCTTCTGGGGGGCCCTCAGGATCCGGTCCCGGGCACCCCAGAGGGCGATCAGGGGCTGGGGCGGCAGGGGGAAGCCGCAGCCCGCGAAACCACCGGAGCGGGCGAAACGGCCCAGGGACTCACCCCAGCCGGGGGCGGCGAGATGCAGCGAGGCAATCTCCAGCTCCGCCTCGCCGATGGCGGCGTCGGGATCGGCGAAGGCGCTGCGGCAGAGGCCGCGACGCACCGCCGGCAGGGACAGCAGGCGCACCCCCAGTCCGTCGAGAATGGGCGGCAGGGGCCTGGGCTGGCCAGTCAGGCCGGCAGGCGCGAGGAGCAGCATCCGGGCGATGCGTGCCGGGCAGCGCCGCGCCAGCTCCACGGCCACCGACCCGCCCATCGAGGCGCCGATCAGCCCGACCGGCTCCGGGTCATGCCCCTCCACCACCGTCAGCAGGCTTTCGAGATGGCGCAGAACCCCGGCCGGTGCATAATCGCCCCCACGGGGACGGGGCGTGAACCCGAACCCGTAGAGATCGGGGATCAGCAGCCGGTGGTGGGGGGCGAGGAGCGGCGCCAGGCGCCGGAACTCCAGGAAGGAGCTGTCGAAGCCATGCAGCAGCAGGAGCGGGGGCCCTTCCCCGAGCACCGCCAGCGGCCAGGGGCCCTCCAGGCCGGGCAGCTCCCACCACTCCACGGCGGCCGCCAGGCCGCGGCCGAGGGGATCGAGCAGGCTCTGGGCGGCACGCTCCACGAGCGTCCGCCCTTCCAGTTCCTGGGCGTGACTCACGGGGCCCGCCGTTGGGCGGTGGTGCTTACCAGGGCCCCCAGCAGGTCGGGAGGCGCGACCTGGAACGGCGGATGGTGCAGGTCGGAGTCGTCGCGACAGGCAAAGCGGCAGGCCTGCTCCAGCTGCTCAAGGCTGGTGCCCCCCAGGCCGAGCTCGGGCAGGCTCACCGGCAGGCCGAGGCGCTCGAACAACGCCAGCAGCTGGCGACGCGCCTGCTCCGCCAAGCGGTTGCCGCCCAGCTGCTCCTCCAGACGCAACTGGACGAGGATGCCGAAGCCCACCTTCTCGCCGTGCAGACGCCCATGGCTGGCCTCCAGCTGGGTGAGACCGTTGTGGACCGCATGGGCGGCCACCGTGCGGCAGCGCACGCCACCGATCCCGCCGATCAGGCCCGCCGTCAGTCCGCAGGCATCCACAACCCGGCACCAGGCGTCACCGCCTGGTTGCGCCAGGGCCTCCTCCGCCTCCAGGAGCAGTTGGTCCCGCAGAACCCGGGCCATCTGCACGGCCTGCTGCACCATCCCGTCGCTGCTGGTGCTGCTGCTCACCGAGGCCTCGTACCACTTGGCCATGGCGTCGGCGATGCCGCTGGCCAGGGTGCGGGGCGGTGCCTGGAGGATCAGGCCATGGTCGAACACCAGCAGGTCGGGGCAGCGGCCCAGCGCCACGTCCCCCTGGAAGGCGCCGGCCGGGCTGTAGAGGTTGGACAGGGCGGTCCAACCCGCGCAGGTGGCGGCGCTGGTGGGAACCGTGAGGCAGGGCAGTCCGAGGCGATGGGCGAGCAGCTTGCCGGCGTCGAGCACCTTTCCCCCTCCCGCCGCCAGAACGGCGTCGCAGCCGGCCGAATGGAGCAGCGCCGCCACGGCCCGCAGATCCTCTTCACAGCAGTCATGGCGCAAGCCGGCGGGGACGGCCCGCAGGCCGATGCGCTCAAGATCGGCCGCCAGGGAGGCGCGCAGCGGGGCGGTGGCGGCGCTGCGGCCCAGCAGCAACGGGCGTTGGCAAAGCTGGGGAATGTGGTCCAGGGCTGCCTGCCACGCACCCTGACCCCGCAGCACACAGGCGGGGGAGATGGCGTGCTGCTGGAGGGTGGCGGCCATTGTCTCAGGGTAGAACCTGGATCAGGGGGGGCGAGAGGACCTTCCCCCCGGGATCCTGCGGCAGCGCGGAAGAGGGGAAAGGGAACCGGCTCCGCGCGGAGCCATTAAGAAGGCCCGCCACTCGGGCGGGCCTGGGGAAGGCGCACGGGCGCCCCGGGGCTCAGGCCCCGGCTCCCGCCAGGGAGGGGAGGGGGGCAGGCACGTCCTGACCGCGGATGACCACCTGTTTGTTGTCATCGACATCGACGATGGCGGAATCTCCATCTCCGATCCGGCCGGAGAGGAATTCCTCCGCCAGGGAGTCTTCCAGCAGGCGCATCACCGCGCGGCGCAGGGGCCTGGCCCCGTAACTGGGGTTGTAGCCCTCTTCCACGAGGCGCTCCTTGAAGGCCTCGGTGACCGAAAGGGCGATGCCCTTCTCCCGCATGCGGCCGAACACCTCGCGCAGCATGATCTCCGCGATCTCCTTCACCTCATCACGGGTGAGCTGGCGGAAGACGATGATCTCGTCGAGACGGTTGAGGAACTCGGGCCGGAAATACTGCTTGAGTTCCTCATTGACCAGCGAACGGATGCGGTTGTATTGGGTTTCCTCCGCATCGCCACCACCGAACTCAAAGCCGAGACCGCCGCCACCCTTTTCAATCACCTTCGAACCGATGTTCGAGGTCATGATGATCAGGGTGTTCTTGAAATCAACCGTGCGGCCCTTCGAGTCGGTCAGCCGGCCGTCCTCCAGCAGCTGGAGGAGGAGGTTGAAGACATCGGGGTGGGCCTTCTCAATCTCATCGAACAGCACCACGGTGTAGGGGCGGCGACGCACGGCCTCGGTGAGCTGGCCCCCCTCGTTGAACCCCACATACCCCGGAGGGGAACCGATCAGTTTGCTGACCGTGTGGCGTTCCATGAACTCCGACATGTCGAGGCGGATCATCGCCTCCTCGCTGCCGAAGAAGTAGGCGGCCAGGGCCTTGGTGAGCTCGGTCTTGCCGACACCGGTGGGGCCGCTGAAGATGAAGCTGGCGATCGGTCGATTGG
>JBIIND010000123.1:0-5314 GCA_044337665.1 Cyanobium sp. | reverse complement strand
CACCACCGGCAGGATCTCGGCCACGGTGGAGCAGGTGATCTGGAGCTTCAGATCCTCCTGGTCTCGGCTCTGGCGCTTGCGGTAGTTGTCGAAATCCGCGGCGATGCGCATGTACTGGCCCCGCAGGCTCTCGTGCTCGGCCTGGAGGGCGCCGAACTCCTTCTCCAGCTGGCGCAGTCGCTCGTCACCGGAGGGTGCCTCCCGCACCGGGTCGAGGTCCTGGCCCGGGTCAGGCTGGGCGGCGGAAGGCGGCGCAGCCTCACCGGCCAAGGGGCCGGGCTCGACCTCGGCCGAGGGGGCCGCCCCATCCTGCGGATCGGAGGGGAACTCGGGGACCGTGCTGCTTTCGCCGCTCATGCTGCCAGTCGCGCAGATCAATTCCCGATATGTTGGACGGCTGCGTCCCCCTCTCACAAGGAGCGGAAGCCCGCACCTCCCTGCGGAGCAGGCTTTGGCCGCGATGGCGTTGGCTCACCGCGATGGCGATGGCTCACATTGATCGCCCCAAGCAGCGCCGGGCACGCCTTACCAGCAGGATTGGCAGAGCGAGCGTCACGGTTGAACCAGACCGCCACCAGACCACTCTCACGCCGCCCATACTTGAATCTCCTCTCCCGCCCACGCGCCCCCTCCCCCCCGGCAGCACCGGGTTCTCTCCCCTCAGCCTCTGCGATGAACTCTGACACCGCGACCCAGAGGAAAGCCGCTGGCAATGAGCGTCCCTCCCTGTTCGGCGATCTTGAGCTGGCCCAGGTTGGCGCGGGAATGGCGAAGCCCGAGGTGGATGCCGAGGACCTGGAGGCCAGCAGCCAGGGGGGCGGCCTCTCCCCGGTGATGAGCCTGGTCGATCGGATCCTGATCGAGGCCCTCAGCCACTCGGCCAGCGACATCCACGTGGAGCCCCAGGAGGACGGGCTCCTGATCCGCTTCCGCCAGGACGGGGTGCTGCGCGATGTCGAAAAACTGCCCAAGCCGCTGACACCAGCCATCACCTCCCGTCTGAAGATCATGGCCGACCTGGACATCGCGGAGCGGCGATTGCCCCAGGACGGCCGTATCCGCCGCAACTTCCGGGGCCGCACAACCGACTTCCGGGTCAGCACCCTGCCCTGCCGCCATGGCGAGAAGGTGGTGCTGCGGCTGCTGGACAGCGGCGCCACCGAACTGGGACTCGACAATCTCATCTCAGACCCGATCTCCCGGGCCACGCTGCGGGATCTGGGGGCCAAGCCGTTCGGGATGATTCTGGTGACCGGACCCACCGGCTCCGGCAAGTCGACCACCCTCTACGCCCTGCTTTCGGAGCGCAACGATCCGAGCATCAACATCTCGACCGTCGAGGACCCGATCGAATACACCCTCAAGGGCATCACCCAGACCCAGGTGAACCGCGAGAAGGGGCTCGACTTCGCCACCGCCCTGCGCGCCTTCATGCGGCAGGATCCCGACGTGTTGCTGGTGGGCGAGACCCGCGACCTCGAGACCGCCCGCACGGCGATCGAGGCGGCCCTCACCGGCCACCTGGTGCTCACCACCCTGCACTGCAACGACGCCGCCAGCGCCTTCGCCCGACTCGACGAGATGGGGATGGAGCCGTTCCTGGTGAGCGCCTCCCTGCTCGGGGTGATCTCCCAACGCCTGGTGCGGCGCCTCTGTCCCCATTGCCGCGCCCCCTATCGGCCCGACGCCGACGAACTGGCGCGCTTCGGCCTGGTGGCCAGCGATGAGAGCCAGATCAGCTTTTTCAAGGCGATCACGGTCCAGGCTGGAACGGAGGGGTGCTGTTCCCACTGCCAGGGGCGGGGCTACGCCGGCCGGGTGGGGGTCTTCGAGATCCTGCGCATGAACGAAACCCTCTCCTCAGCCGTCGCCAAGCGGGCCAGCACGGAGGAACTCCGCCGGCTGGCCCTGGAGGGCGGCATGAAAACCCTGCTGGGATACGGCCTCGACCTCGTGCGCCAGGGCCTGACCACCCTGGAGGAGGTGGAGCGGATGCTGCTCACGGACACCGGCCTGGAATCGGAGCGGCGGGCCCGGGCCCTCAGCACCCTGACCTGCCAGGGATGCGGCGCCGGCCTGCAGGACGAGTGGCTGGAATGTCCCTACTGTCTGCTGGTGTGCCGTTAAGCGCTGGTCCGCCATGGAGCAACAGCTTCTGATCGAAGACCTGATGGTCGAGCTTGTCAACAATGGCGGCAGTGACCTGCACCTGGCCGCTGGTCAGCCACCATTCGGACGATTCAATGGCAAGCTCCGACCCATCCTGCACGATGCGGTGCTGAGCGAGGAGGCCTGCAACCGCCTGATCTTCTCCCTCCTGAACAACGCGCAGCGCAAGCATCTGGAGCAGAACTGGGACCTCGACTGCTCCTATGGACTCAAGGATGTGGCCCGATTCCGGGTGAACGTCTATCGCCAGCGCGGCACCTATGCGGCCTGCCTCAGGGCCCTGGGCAATGAAATCCCGCCTCTGTCGGCGCTCGGCATGCCGCCAATTGTGACGGAAATGAGCCGCAAACCCAAGGGTCTGGTGCTGGTGACGGGCCCGACAGGATCGGGGAAAACCACCACCCTTGCCTCGTTGCTTGACCACATCAACCACACCCGCTCCGAGCACATCCTCACAATCGAGGACCCGATTGAGTTCACCTACACCAATGACAAGTCACTGATCCATCAGCGCGAGGTGAGCGAGGACACCCGCAGCTTTGCCAACGCCCTGCGGGCGGCGCTGCGGGAGGACCCGGACGTGATTCTTGTGGGGGAACTGCGCGACCTGGAAACCATCCAACTGGCGGTCACGGCCGCGGAGACGGGCCACCTTGTATTCGGCACCCTGCACACCAGTTCGGCGTCCCAGACGGTCGACCGCATGGTGGATGTCTTCCCCAGCACCCAGCAGACGCAGATCCGGGTACAGCTGAGCACCAGCCTGCTGGCGGTGTTCTCCCAGACCCTCTGCCAGAGCGCCACCCCCGCATCGGGCGCCCTGGGCCGGGTGATGGCCCAGGAGATCATGGTGAACACACCTGCCACGGCCAACCTCATCCGGGAAGGCAAGACAGCCCAGCTCTACTCCCAGATTCAGACCGGAGCGCAGATGGGAATGCAGACCCTGGAAAGATGCCTCGCCAATCTAGTCAACAGCCGTAAAATCACGCGGGAAGAGGCCATGCTGAAGACCGTCCGACCCGATGAACTTGAGCGTCTGCTCGTCCAGAGCTGACTCTCCCAGCCATGCCATGACCCCCGCACGGCACGGCCCGCATCCCGCCCAAGCCTCCAGCGATCGGATCTACCCCCAGGCCCGCCACGATGACCGCCTTCCTCGTCACCTACACGACCCGGTCGGGCCAGAAACGGGAAATCACCCTGCAGGCCGAGAACCCAGCCATGGCAAGGCGGATGCTGAGGCAGCGCGGCATCCTCGGCAACACCCTGGTGCGCCGCCAGGAGGCCGGAACGCCCCAGGCGGAGAAAGCCAGCGGCAGCCGATCGGGATGGCCGGAGTGGCTGAGCCTGGAGCCCGGCATCACCGTGCGCGACAAGGCGCTGTTCGCGAGCAAGCTTTCGGCCCTGATCGATGCCGGGGTGCCCATCCTGCGCAGCCTGGATCTGATGCGGACCCAGGAGCGTTCCAGCAAATTACGGCGCGCCCTGACGGGCATGTCCCAGGACGTCAACCAGGGCGACAGTCTCGGCAACTCCATGCGGCGCTGGCCCCAGGTGTTCGACAACCTCTCCATCGCCATGGTCGAGGCTGGTGAAGCCGGCGGGGTACTCGACGACACGTTGCGGCAACTGGCCCGGCTGCTGGAGGACAACGCCAAGCTGCAGAACCAGATTCGCGGTGCCCTGGGCTATCCGGTCACGGTGCTGGTGATCGCCATCGCCGTATTTCTGGGGATGACGATCTTCCTGATCCCCGTCTTTGCCGGCATTTTCGACCAGCTTGGGGCGGAGCTGCCGCTCTTCACCCAGCTGATGCTGAACCTGAGCAAACTGCTGCGCTCGCCCTTCTCACTCATCCTGGTGGGCAGCATGATGGTGGGCATCTTCCTGTTCAGCCGCTACTACGCCACCCCGGTGGGCAGGCGCCAGGTGGATGCGCTCCTGCTCAAGGCTCCCCTGTTCGGAGAACTGTTTCAGAAAACAGCCACCGCCATGTTCTGTCGCTCCCTGAGCTCCCTCTCACGGGCGGGGGTGCCGATCCTGATGTCCCTCGATATCGTGCGCGAAACCACCAATAACAGCGTCATCAGCGACGCCATCCAGGCCTCCAAAAACGATGTGAGTGAAGGCATCCCTCTCAGCGCCGCCCTGGCAATGAAGAACGTCTTCCCGGACATGGCGGTGAGCATGCTGGCGATCGGCGAGGAGACCGGTGAAATGGATGCCATGCTCTCCAAGGTGGCCGACTTTTATGAGGATGAGGTGGGGGCCACGGTCAAGGCGATGACCTCCATGCTCGAACCGGTCATGATCGTGATCGTGGGCTTCATCGTCGGCTCCGTGCTGCTGGCGATGTACCTGCCGATGTTCACCGTGTTCGAGAACATTCGCTGAGGCCTTCGGCCAACGCCCGACCCGCGATCCAGCCGCTGCTCCAGCAGTGCTGGAAATTGAAACCGCCGGTCACCCCATCCACATCCAGGATCTCCCCCACGAGGGAAAGACCGGGGCAGCGGCGGCTCTCCAGCGTCGCCGCCTCCACCTCCGCGAGGGGGATGCCGCCGGCGGTCACGAACTCCTCCCCGAACGGCCCGCGGCCGGCGACGGCATAACGGCTGTCCCGCAGGGCTTGGGAAAGCGCCTGCTGGGCGCGGCGATCCAGGTCGGCCCAGCGCAGGGCTGGATCGAGGGGAGCCCCATCAACACCGGCGCCCGCGAGCAGATGGAGCCACAGGCGGCGGCTCAGGCCGGGCCAGGGACGCACCGTGGCCAGCTGCCGGCGGGCCTGCTCCCGGCGGGCCCGCTCCAGCAGCCCGGCGATCTCCGCGGGCGAGCGGCCGCCGGTCCAGTCGACCCGCAGCCGGCCGCGGTAACCCCAGGCCTTCAGATCACGGGCGGCAAAGGCTGTCAACCTCAGGGTGGCCGGTCCACTCAAGCCCCAGTGGGTGATCAACACCGCGCCGCGCTGGCGCAGGGGATCCCGGGGGCGACCGGCGGCGCGACCCGGCGGGGGGGCCAGGCCTTCCGGGGGGAGCAGCTCCAGCACCACGGGATCCATCGAGACCCCGGCAAGGGCCGCGAGGGGATGGTCGGCGAGGGAGAGGGTGAAGAGCGAGGGAAGCGGGGGCACCAGGCTGTGCCC
>JBIIND010000124.1:0-5314 GCA_044337665.1 Cyanobium sp. | reverse complement strand
CGATGTTGCAGACGATTGCCTGATCCTTCATGCGGATCAGGTGCTCGTGGCGGATCACCTGGAAGTTGCCGGTGGCGGTCACGAAGATGTCGATGTCCTCCACCACGTCATCGAGGCGGACGACGCGGTAGCCCTCCATCGCCGCCTGCAGGGCGCAGATCGGATCGATCTCGGCAATCATCACGGTGGCACCGAGGCCGCGCAGGGATTGGGCCGAACCCTTGCCCACATCGCCGTAGCCGAGCACCAGGGCCTGTTTGCCGGCAACCATCACGTCGGTGGCGCGCTTGATGCTGTCCACCAGAGACTCACGGCAACCGTAGAGGTTGTCGAACTTGCTCTTGGTGACCGAATCGTTGACGTTGATCGCGGGGAACGGCAACTCACCAGACTTCTGCATCTGGTAGAGGCGGGCCACGCCCGTGGTGGTCTCCTCAGTGACGCCCTGAATGTTGACGTAGATGCGGGAGTAGAACGTGGGGTCGATCGCGAGCTTGGCGCGGATCGACTTGAAGAGGGCGATCTCCTCTTCGCTGCCGGGGTTCTCGAGCACCGAAAGATCCTTCTCGGCCTTGGTGCCCAGCACCACGAGGCCGGTGGCGTCGCCACCGTCGTCGAGGATCATGTTGGGGGTGCCACCGTCGTTCCACTCGAGGATGCGATGGGTGAAGGCCCAGTACTCATCGAGGGTTTCGCCCTTGTAGGCGAACACGGGGGTGCCACCGGCGGCGATCGCGGCGGCGGCGTGGTCCTGGGTGGAGAAGATGTTGCAGGAAGCCCAGCGCACCTCGGCGCCGAGGGCCACCAGGGTCTCGATCAGAACGGCGGTCTGAATAGTCATGTGCAGGCTGCCGGCGATGCGGGCACCCTTGAGGGGCTGCTCGGCGCCGTACTTCTCGCGGATCGCCATCAGACCGGGCATTTCGGTCTCGGCGATGGCGATCTCCTTGCGGCCGAAATCGGCCAGGCCGATGTCGGCGACGAAGTAGGAGGAAGCCTGGAGCGAGGCGAGCTCAGCCGCAGGGCTGGAGGGGGTTGCCACCATGTTGGAATCTCGGTTCGGGGACGCGGATAGGTGATCGCCGTCTGGGATCACAGAGTGCTGGCCGCGGAACCTGAAAAGGAACCGACACGGCCGCGGAGCTGGGAAAATCTGCGGAGACGCCGAGGCTTCGGGCTCGCTTGGTCCCCAATGTACAGGAATGTCACACATTGATGCGCAATCGCCGGCAGCGCGGCATCTGACCGATGCCGCCGCCACCCGGAGACTGGGACGGCGCCTGGCGGATCGGCTTCCGGCGGGGGCTCTGCTGCTGCTCCACGGCGAGCTGGGGGCGGGCAAGACCTGCCTGGTGCAGGGGCTGGCCGAGGGTCTGGGAATCCGGGAACCGATCACCAGCCCCACCTTCGCCCTGGCCCAGCACTACGGCGGCCGACGGCCCGAGGGCGGCGCCACGGCCCTGGTGCACCTGGACCTCTACCGGCTGGAGGAGCCCGCCGCCGCCGATGAGCTCTTCGCCCAGGAGGAGGAGGAGGCCCGGGCCCTGGGGGCAGTGCTGGCGGTGGAGTGGCCGGAGCGGCTCAGCTTTCTGCCGAAGCCCTGCTGGCGGGTGGAGCTGGACTTCGCCGGGGAGGGGCGCCGGGCGCGGATCTGGGAAGCCGCAACCCGAAACCAACCGGAACCGTGAGGGGGGTGCGGCAGGCCGGGCGGATCCATGCAGCCGCAGATCTGGTGGGGAGGGTTCGGGTTCAGGTGAGCGACAGCCGACGCTGCAACGCCGCGATGATGCGCGCATTCGCGGCCGGGAAGGGATAGGCCTCCAGCTCGGCGATCTCCACCCAGCGCACCTGCTGGCAGGCCAGAGGCCGGGGCTCGCCGGCCAGGTGTTCGCACAGATGCACCACAAACCGCAAGCGCTTGTGGCTGTAGGCGTGCTCCAGGGTGATCAGCTCCTCCCCCACCGCCACCGTGATCGCCAGTTCCTCCATCAGCTCGCGGGCGATCGTCACGGCGATCGGCTCGCCGGGCTCCTGCTTGCCGCCGGGAAACTCCCAAAGCCCCCCGAGCAACCCCTCGTCGAGGCGCTGGTCGATCAGCACCCGGCCGGCCCCATCGAACACAACGCCCACGCCGATCACCTGGAACGGCACGGGGCGGGCAGCGTCCTGCACGGGCCAGCAAACGGGTTCGCCGACAGCGTAGGCCGCGCAGCTCGCCCGCCAGGGACAGGCGCCGCAGTCGGGATTGCGGGGGGTGCAGACGCCGGCCCCCAGATCCATCAGCGCCTGGTTGAAGTCGCGGGGGCGGTTGGGATCCAGGAGGATCTCACTCCAACGCCAGAAGGCCGCCAAGCGGCGGGCGGGTGGATCCGGGCAGGCGGTGAGCCGTGCCAACACCCGCCGCACGTTGCCGTCGAGAATCGCCTCCGGCCGGTCGAAGGCGGTGGAGACGATGCTGGCGGCGGTGCTGCGGCCCAGCCCCGGCAGGGCCTGCCAACCCGCCAGATCCGAGGGCCAGGGATCGCCCCCCGCAGCGGCCTGCACCAGCTGGCGAGCCGCCTCCGGCAAGCGGCGGGCGCGGGCGTAATACCCCAGACCCTGCCAGAGGAGCAGCACCTGCCGCTGCTCCGCCAGCGCCAGGGCTTCCAGGCTGGGGAAGGCCCCCATCCAGCGGTGCCAGTAGGGCAGGACCACGGACAACCGGGTCTGTTGCAGCATCACCTCAGCGACCCACACCCCCAGACAACGCAACCCCTCGCCCGACTCCGGCCAGCGGCCATCGGGCGTGAACATCCACGGCTTCTGGTCGATCCGGCGCCGGCCATGCCCCTCCCCCCAGTCCAGGAGCTGCTGGCGCAGGAGCGGGGCCTGGGCCATAAGCCAGGGTGATTCGTCATCGATCCTGGCGCGTCGCACGGCGGAAGTCCTGCTGCGGGGAGGGGTGATCAATCGGCTTTTCGCCGCAGCAGGCCATCCCGAATCTGAATATAATTTTTCCACTCGGGCGTGCTATCGGTCCAGCGGCCCGCCACCCGAAGCTTTGCCAGATCACCACGCACGTAATCAGGCTTATAATGCGAGAGGGTATAGCCCCAGTTCCACTTGGTATGGCCGGGGTAAAACGCCCAGCGGGGCTTTGATTTTGCGATCCACGGATCCATCTTCCCCAGGGGATCGACAAAGTCGACATCGGGCCGGAAATAGGGGAATGTACCCGCCCAGAAAGAAACCACCCGAGATCCCGCCGGGATTACTTCCCTTGATTCCAAGCTCAGGCGACCCTCCCTGGAATCATCGACAACGTGGAGAAGGTTGCCGCCATCCCGGAACTCCGCTCTGGCGATCAGGGTGAACGACTGAGTCAAAAGCAACACGGCAACACCAACGGCCAGAAAACTCGGCGCCGGCCCAATGCCAGCCTGGCGATGCCCTGTCATCAACCGGCGCAGCAAGGATGGCAAGATCAGCAGACATACCCCCACCAGCGCCCACTCCCAGAAGGCATTTATTGGGAAAAAACCAGACAGAGCAGCCACCTTGCCCGACAGCTGGGACGCGAGTGCATTGTAGTAAAAACCCAAGCCTAGAAATGCCGGCAGCAACAATACATAGAGCGGCAATATATCCAGCCGTCCCTTGCGAGAGAGAAAGGCCTCACCTCCAGGCGAAGCCGCAAAGACCTCGACAAACTGAAGAAAGTTCAGCAGGATGAATGGCAGCCCAGTACAGATGAACCTGTTCGCAAGGCCCGTCCATTCCCAGGCATCCCCGCCGACCAAAATGCTATAGGAAAGAAGGGAGATAACGATCAGATGGGAGTCAAGCTCCAGGGGCAGTTGCAACGAATGAAACCAAGAGATCTTGGAGGCAAAGAAAAACAGCAGGAGAATCAGGATCAGCGGCGCAAAAATCCCCAAGGCATTTCCATACAGCGCCATCAAACCCCGCGTCACAACCGCAATCCTGTCATGACCGAATAACTTTAAGTAATAAGTATTCGGGAATATGCCGGCGAAATAAATATAGCGAAACATCGCCTTCATCGCGAAGGAGAGCAGCGCCGATGCCGCCAGCACACCGGGCACAGACCAGGGGGAATAGATCCAACGAGGCAAGCACAACTTTGCCAGCAGCAGTGCCGAAGCATAAAGAAAGCAAAAAACCGCGAAATCATCGCGTGTCGCCACCCCCAGGAATACAAGCGCGAAGGTTGCCAGCCACTGGAATGGACCATCGGACTTCGAAGTGGACACGACATAGAGCGAGGCGATCAACAGAAAGATCAGGGAAACCTCGAAACCCCGCACCGCCCAGGCGACCAGAGAAAAGCTTCCAGCCAGCGCCACAAGCCTCATCCCGAAAGGCAACGCTGAGAACTTTGAGCTCCCCGAGCCCAAAACAACCAGGCCGGCCACGAGCAGCAGGGCGGAGACCAGAGACACGGCCAGGGGAGCCATGGAGAGATTCGTCACCTTCAACAGGAGCGCCATCACAAGCATCCAGCCCAGATTCGTCAAGCCTTCAACCCTCCCCGAGGAATGACTCCACTCGATCAAACCTGTATGCACAAAGTTGTAGGCGTATCGCAGGCTGATCATCGCATCATCAAATAGCGTGAATGCCCTTCCACCTGCATGTACAAACGACCCTCGCGCGACGAACCAGAGGGTCACGAACACAAAGGAGACTGCCGCCGCCACGCCAAGCCAACGATAGGGGTCAAGACCGGAGGACGATCCTGAAAAATAGGCGGGTGAACTCCCTGGTGTTTTTGGCATCGAAACGAAAAGAGAATCGCCCTTCGATATAGCTTAGCACAGGCTCCCCATTCGGACTCGCACTTGCCTATCCCCCTAGTTGACCGGCGGCGACAGACCCAGCCGCTCCGAGAGGTCAGAGGCGCAGGTCTGGTGTCCACAGAGCCCTGTCCGCACACCTTCCCATTCGGAACACCTCGCATAACTCCGTGCAAACATCTCAGCCGACTGCCGCGAATCCTTGGCCAGGTAGAGCCGCCCACCCGCAGCGGCCACCTCCTGATCAAGCTCATCCAACACCCCGTAGAGCCCGGGCACGGCCGCCGGCACATCGGCCGCCAGGGTCCAACCCGGAATGGGGAAGGAGAGTGGGGCGGGATTGCTGGGCCCAAAGCGCTTGAGCACGGTGAGGAAGCTTGGTGCTCCCACAATGCGCAGGGCCTCCAGGGTGCGTGCCACCAAGTGGGACGCCTGATTGGGAACGGCAAACTGGTACTGCAGGAAGCCAGCAGGGCCGTAGATCCGGTTCCAATCCTGCACCCCATCGAGAGGATGGA
>JBIIND010000213.1:0-3931 GCA_044337665.1 Cyanobium sp. | reverse complement strand
TCGGAATCAATCAGTTTCTGAGACTTTTCCGCAAACGTCGGCCAGTCGGAAGCACCATCTTCAGCAATGGCCGTTATTTTGTACTTCTTGCCGCCAACATTTACCCCGCCGGCGTCGTTGATTTCCTTGATTGCCATCTCTTCCACCTCTTTCAGGGTGGTTTCTGAGATGGCCATGGTGCCACTCAGAGAATGAAGGATGCCGACCTTGATTTCGCCATCGAAATTGCCACCCCCACCGCCTCCGCAGGCCGCAAGGGAAAGGGAGACTCCGACTGCCGCAGCACCGGAGGCAACACGCCGGGAAAGAAAGGGGATCATGTGCAACCGCAGAGGTGAGAGAGTGCCGAGCATCTGACGGCAAAAGGAAACTACGGACCACCCCAGCGCCTCAAGGTTACCGTCGTTACCAAATGGCCTTCGCCCGTTGCAGGACGAGCGAATGAAGACCTCAAGGAAGGGGCTGGCCCCCGAGAGACCCGGCCCCTGGTATCTGTTGCAACAGAAAATCAGCCACGACCTCCAATCCCTCACCGCTGCGCAGGTTGGTGAAGCACCAGGGCCGACCCGGCCGCATGCGCTCGGTGTCGGCCTCCATCACCGCCAGGCTGGCGCCCACCAGCGGCGCCAGATCGATCTTGTTGATCACCAGCAGATCGGAGCGGGTGATGCCAGGGCCGCCCTTGCGGGGGATCTTGTCGCCGGCGGCCACATCGATCACGTAGATGCACAGATCCACCAGCTCCGGGCTGAAGCTGGCGGCCAGGTTGTCGCCGCCGCTCTCCACCAGCACCAGATCCAGGCCCGGAAACGCCTCCTCCAGGTCCTGCACGGCGGCGCGGTTGATGGAGCAGTCCTCGCGGATCGCCGTGTGGGGGCAGCCGCCGGTCTCCACACCTCGGATGCGCTCCGGCGGCAGGGCGCCGGCGCGGGTGAGGAACTGGGCGTCCTCCTGGGTGTAGATGTCGTTGGTGACCACCGCCAGCTGCAGGCGGTCCCGCAGGCGGCGGCAGAGGGCCTCCACCAGGGCGGTCTTGCCGGAGCCGACGGGGCCGGCCACCCCCACCCGCAGTTTGCTGCTCGCCATGCCCTTGATTGTGGCGCCTTCAGCTGCGGAACAGCCGGGAATACAGCTCGGCGTGGCCCAGCTGGGCCAGCCCGGCGCCGACCCCGCCGCTGCGCAGCGCGCGGGGATCGCTGTGGGCCAGGGCGGCCGCCCGCTCCGCCAGCCGCGGCGCCAGGCCCAGCTGCAACCGCTGGGCCTCGGTGGGCCCCAGCGGCACCAGCCGCACGGCGGCGCTGATCTGGTTGGCGCACCAGCCGTAGAGGTAGGCCTCCACCAGCACCGACGGCTCCAGATTGAGGCAGAGCCCGGCCCAGGCCCAGGCCGCAGGCCAGCCGAGGGCGGTGGGTGCCGGCAGCGGCCAGCCCAGATCCGCCAGCAGCTGCAGCAGCGAACGCCCCATCTGGCGCTGCTGGGCGCGCATCTCGGCCGCCTCCCGCTGGGCCAGCAGCCAGCCATCCAGGTCGCGCACCGCCGCCTCGGCCCCCGCCACCCCGGCGCGCCAGCCGCGCAGACCCCCCATCAACGGCGCCAGGGCGGCGGCCTCCAGGGTGAGCGCCCCCCGCTCCAGTTCCGCCACCAGCCAGGCCTCCACGGCGGCGGCGCCCCCGAGCCGGCCGCCCTGCACCAGCACCTCCAGCCCCTCGGCGTAGGAGAAGGCCCCCACCGGCAGGGCGGGGCTGACGAGCTGGAACAGGCGCAGGCGATCGGCGCTCATCGGTGCGGGCTGCCGGGGTGGGGGTGGTCGTGGCTGTGGGCATGGCCGGGGCCCGCGCCGGCGTAGGCGCCCCCCTCGGGCAGGAAGGGTTCCAGGCGGCGCTCCACCACCAGGCCCCGGTGCGCCAGCAGATCGGCGAGCACCGGATCCTCCCCCAGCCGCAGCTCGCCCGGTCGCAGCTCCAGGGCCACATGGCGGTTGCCCAGGTGATAGGCGGCCTGCAGCAGGGCCAGGGGATCGGCGGCGCGCACCAGCAGCAGCGCCTCCGGCGCCGCCTCCACCCGCACCAGCGGCGGGCCCTCGGCGGCGGCCAGCCATTCGCCGGGGCGCAGGGGCTCGCCGCGGGGCAGCTGCAGCAGCAGGGCCCGCCCGCAGACGCTGTGGCGCAGGCCGCGCAGGCGGGTGCGCTCCTCCGCCGCCAGGGCCAGCCGCAGCGGCGGGCCGCCGGGCTCGGCAGCGGGCCCGTGACTGGACGGATCCAGCCGGCGGCTCAGCAGCAGGGGGGATCGGGGATCGGGGATTTCGTGGGCCACCAGCGCCTCCGCGGGCCATCCGCCCCCACAGTGTGGCCATGGCTCCCACCCCGCCGGTCGCGATGAACGCCCCCTCCGCCCCCTGGCACGGCCGCGCCCAGCTGGTGTTCCAGCGCGACGGGGCGGGCGCCACCGGCTTCCAGGGGGGCGCCACGGCGCCGCTGAAGGTGCAGCGGGCCTTCGCCGGGGCGGACGGCCGCTGCGAGCTGCCGCTGCTGCACACCGCCGGCGGGCTGGTGGGGGGCGACCGCCTGGGCGTGGAGCTGCGCCTGGAGCCCGGCAGCCGCGCCCTGCTCACCACGGTGGCGGCCCAGAAGGTGTACGGCTCGATCGGCCGCTCCCGCCGCGCACCCGAGGGGAGCTGGGCGCGGCAGGAGCTGGCGGCGCGCCTGGCGGCGGATGCCGATCTGGAATGGCTGCCCCAGGAGCTGGTGCTCTTCGCCGATGGCCTGTTCCACCAGTCGGCGCGGGTGGAGCTGGCGCCGGGGGCGAGCTGGCTGGGGGCGGAGGTGGTGCGGCTGGGTCGCACGGCCGCGGGGGAGGGGCTGGGCGCGGGCCGCTGGCGCTCCGACCTGGAGATCCGCCGCCTGGCTGGCGACGGCTCGCCGGCCGACTGGGAGGTGGTGGACCGGCTGGAGCTGGGGGGCGAGGCGCTGGCGGGGGAGCACGGCATGGCGGGGGACGCGGTGTTCGGCTCGCTGGTGTGGGTGGCGCCGGCGCCCCTGGCGGCGTCGGCGCTGGCGACGCTGCTGGCGGCGGCGCGGCACGACCGCGCCGGCCTGGAGGGGACGATGGCCTGCGGCGCCCTGCGCCAGGGGCTGGTGGCCCGCTACCGGGGCCCATCCAGCCAGGCGGCCCGGCTCTGGTTCGCGCGGATCTGGGCTCGCGTCCGGGCGGAGCGGGGCCTGGCGGCACCCCACGCCCCACGGGTATGGCCGTTCCAGGAGGCGCCGGACGACGGTCCGCCCTGAACGGGCGCAGGCGCACGGCGCTGCCAGAGTGGGGAGATCACCGCCGCCTCCATGCACCTCACCCCCCAGGAGAAGGACAAGCTCCTCATCGTCACCGCGGCCCTGCTGGCGGAGCGACGCCTGCAGCGGGGGTTGCGGCTCAACCACCCCGAGGCGGTGGCCTGGCTCAGCTTCCTGGTGCTGGAGGGCGCGCGCGATGGCCGCAGCGTGGCCGAGCTGATGGCGGAGGGCACCACCTGGCTGCGCCGCGACCAGGTGATGGAGGGGGTGAGCGAGCTGGTGGATGCGGTGCAGATCGAGGCGGTTTTCCCCGACGGCACCAAGCTCGTCACCCTGCACGACCCGATCCGCTGACCCCGCGCTCCAGCACTGCCCCCCACCCCGAGCCCCCATGCCCCCCCTGATCCCCGGTGAACTGCTGCCGGAACCCGGCGAGATCGAGCTCAACGCCGGACGGCCCGTCACCACGCTCACGGTGGCGAACACGGGCGACCGGCCCGTGCAGGTGGGCTCCCACTTCCACTTCCACGAGGCCAACAGCGCCCTGCGCTTCGACCGCGACGCGGCCCGCGGCCTGCGCCTCGACATTCCGGCCGGCACCGCCATCCGCTTCGAGCCCGGCGACAGCCGCGAGGTGCGGCTGGTGC
>JBIIND010000385.1:0-5339 GCA_044337665.1 Cyanobium sp. | reverse complement strand
CACCAGGGTGTCCCAGGGCACGAGCACATCGCTCACCCCCAGCAGCAGGGCGGCGATCGGCGCGAAGGCGAACACCATGATCAGATCGTTGATCGCCACCTGCACCAGGGTGTAGTTGGGGTCGCCGGCGCTGAGGCGGCTCCATACGAACACCATGGCCGTGCAGGGGGCCACCCCCAGCAGGATCATGCCGGCGATGTACTGGTCGCCGAGTTCCGCCGGAATCCAGGCGGCGAACAGGCCACGGATGAACAGCCAGGCGATGGCCGTCATCGTGAGCGGCTTGATCAGCCAGTTCACCGCCACCGTGACGATCAGCCCTTTGGGCTGGCGGCGCAGGATTGCCTGGGGGCTGGCGGTGATCGAGCCGAAGTCCACCGCCAGCATCATCGGGTAGATCATCCCCCAGATCAGCAGGGCGATCGGCAGGTTGATCCGGGCCACCTGCAGGGCCTCGATCGCGGCCGCCGCACCGGGAAACAGGGCCCCCAGGGCCACACCGGCCACGATCGCCAGCCCCACCCACAGGCTCAGAAAGCGCTCAAAGATTCCCATTCGGGTTCGGGTTCTGGGGTAGGGCTCAGCAGCAGGGGTGGGCGGGGGTGGTGCAGCCCGCGGCCAGCTGCGCCAGCCAGCCCCGCAGGCGTTCGAGGGCCTCGGGCTGCAGCCGGTAATACACCCAGCGGCCGCTCTGGCGATCGGCCAGCAGGCCCGCCTCCCGGAGCACCTTGAGGTGAAACGACAGCTTCGACTGGGCCAGGGCCAGCTCCTCGGTGAGCTCGCACACACAGCGCTCGCCGCCGCCCAGGGCCTCGATCACCTGCAGGCGGATCGGATCGGCCAGGGCCTTGAGCAGCAGGCGGGCCTGGTCTGGATCGAGTGCCGGAGGCGAGGGTGCGGGGGCGAGGGGCACGGGCGACGCAGGGCAATTGATCAAATCTAGTTGGTGTGAACTGGCGTGCCTCGGTTGGCAGTTGAGCCGATTCCTCTGTTCTGCCTCGATTTAAAACCCGCCGCTGGCGGGGAGATGACCATCGCCTCCTCCCTCATCGAGGGCCAGGCCCACACTCCGCCCCATGGGCCTGTGGCCGCTCTTTTGCTGCCGCCCACGCTGCGATTCACGCCGGAGCAGTTCGCCCTGGTGTGCGAGGCCAACCCAGAAGCAGTGCTTGAACTGGCGGCCGATGGCCAGCTGATCTCCATGACCCCCACCGGAGGCGACACGAGTCGCCGAAACACCCGCCTGCTCACCCGTCTGCAGACATGGGCAGATCGTCAGGGCGGCTGGGAAGTGTTCGACAGCTCCACCGGCTTCCGCCCCTCTGTCCCGAGTTGGTGGTGGAACTGGTGAGCCCCTCGGATGGGGGGGCCTGGGGATCTGAGGCCCTGCGCCGCAAGCTGGCCGCTTACCTGGCCAACGGTGCCCAGCTGGGCTGGCTGCTGTTCCCCGAGCAGCGGACCGTGGAACTCTGGCTGCCGGGTGGGGAACCCCAGCACATCGAATCGGCGGAGGTGCTGGAGGGCGGCGACGCGCTGCCGGGCCTACGCCTGGAGCTGGAGGAGATCTGGGCATACATTCCCTGCATCTGATACGGCCTCAGCCCAGCGGAGACACGTCTGCCGCTATGGCGGTACTCCTCCGGTCCTGGGAGTGTGACCAGTGCCACAGGCCTGAAATCCCGGAGCAGGGATGCAGCTGCTTGATGCGCGGCTCCGATTGATCCATGGATCCGGCGCAGCTGGTTTCGAGCGCACTCCGCCAGCTGGCCGCCCAGTTTGAACAATCGATGATGCCGAAGAAGACACGTTCAGACAGGTTCAACTCAGCATGGACAGCCACTGCCTGGTTGCCTCTATCCATCCAGATGGTCATCCGGATACCGGACCCACCTATGAACTGCGCGCAGCCAGAGCGATCCGTGGAGATCCAAGACGCTGAAATGGATCTGAAGAAGTTGGCTCGTGAAGATCAGGAGTCTTATACTGACAAGGCAGGGGAGCCTGCAGCGCATACCGGACCCGCCCATTCAGCGTTGGAAAGATGCGAACAGCTCTTGCCGCCGTGGCTATGCTGAGAGGCAGATTGAGAAAGTGAGTTGTCCCCAACCGTCTTCAAGGAAGGCGAATTTCGTTTCTTCTTCTTTTCTCGCGAGGAAAGTCGCCCCCACGTCCATGTCAGTCATCCTGATGGTGAGGCGAAGTTCTGGCTCAGCCCCACCGTTGAGCTGGCTCGCAATATCGGGCTAAGCTCATCCAGGGTGAAAGAAGCAGAACGCTTGGCTACGGCTCGCCAACAGGAGATCATCGATGCCTGGAACAACCACTTTAATGGCTGAGGTCACCAATGTTTCTGGACACTGCGTCTGGATTCTCGTTGATGACGAAGAGCTGGCTCTTCCGTATTCAGAGTTTCCCTGGTTTAAATCGGCAACGATCCTGCAGATTCTCAATGTTTTGAGGCCGACCCCTGAGCATTTGTATTGGCCAGATATTGATGTCGACTTATCAGTAGACACTATCCGCCATCCTGAACGGTTTCCGCTGAGGGCAAAGAGCACTTTCCAACCCGGCCATGCACCTGACCCGCCCCCTGCAGATTCTTGAACCGAAAGAGATCCCGAACCATCGGCTCTCCGCGGGCAGGTGATGGCCAGCGTTATACACATACACAGAAAGGTTACTTTGCAGCATGTTTACTGAAGGCGATCTCAATCACTACGGAGTCCCTTTAGAGACCTACAGAGGAAAAGGCATCTTAACTCTTTCAACGGAGCAACAAGTTAAATGCAGATTTGTAGCTTCACAGTCTGAAAATGGCAAAGTTATTCTTCTCTGTGAAAGTGAAGAGGTTTTATGGGATGTTGTCATCGACGAAAGCGAAATTAGTTCATTTTCTGGACTTACTCATGATGGGCTAGATTTCGAGACTCTACTCAATATCTATGAGACCTCATATCTGCCCACTACAAGGCCGGTTAAAGGGACATGCCTAGCGCTTAAGGCCAACCTAAGAGTTTCACGATCTTCTGAACTCTCATGTTCTAGACGCACATTTATTCTTGTTAATCTAGCTGGCATAAGCCACAGTCTTTCATTCCTTTTTTTCGGGAGGCGTATTGCCATAAAAGGAATTGATGAAAGTTTAATGAACCTTAAGCGACTGAGTGCCACACGCGATGTTCTACCAACAGCAGATCTCGAATTAGAAGCAAGTAGTTCATTAAATTCCGACATTGAGTTAGTAAATGAAGTTTGCTACTTCCTTTCTATAGCAGTTGGAACCAAGGTTCAGTGGATTACACAAACGGACTGGATTTCGTCGAATGATTGGATTGCTCGAAGTCATTATGGACTGCACGTCACCAAGGGATACGTCCCTCTACCTCTTATTGATTTAAGAGGAGGCAGTAAGCTTCTCGAGAACTTTCTTGAAGTAGTTGGAAACAAAGGTCGATTTAGCAAAAACAAACTAGTTTTTCTTCCCCAATCTGTCATTGACACGTGTCTTGATGCTAAAGCAGAAGGTGATTATCTACAGCCAAGAGCACTTAAGCTTGTAATTGCAGTTGAGATGCTTAAGGCTGAGTTTCAATTAGACCGAGACATCAGTCCGCTGGGTATTCCAGAAATCGAATATGACCATTTGCGTAAATTAATTAAGGACGCAGTGCGAGGTGCAATCAAGAACAAGACTACATCAACGCAGAGATCGATTATCTACTCGAATCTTGGTGGCCTTAATCGCACCACATTTAAGGATCAACTACGAGAGCTGCTGGCTGCCTTAGACCTAGACTATTGTGATGATGATCTTAAACGATTTGTGGCTTCTAGAAATATGCTTGTTCATGAAGGACGTTTTTATTGTGAGAAAGCGAGTAATCAAGGCAAAGACAGTATCCTTCCATTTGACTCGCCAACAAAAGAGTGGTTTTGGCTGTTACACTTTTTTGACAGGATTATCCTAAAGGCAAGCGGCTACAGCGGGCCTTACCTTAATTGGTCTACTCGGAAGATCGAAAGAATATAATGCTATGACTAGCTGCATAGCATCAAGATACAGAAGATGGGTTCGGTGGTTGCCTTCATTTCAATTGCAGCTCTCCGCTTCTGATCTTGGCGTTAGTCGCCAACAACATTGCTCAAATCCAGTTCCACATCCCATGTTGGATTCCTGCAGATGAGATCAAGCGGCTGCGTTCTGCCAGGGCAACTGCACCGTCAGCCGCCATGGCGCCTATGCCGTGTGCCCATCGAGCCCTCCGCAACCCGGCCGTTCCCACGCCCAGGACAGCCCTTGCTCGGCGGCATGGTCTGCCAGGTGGCGATCCTGGGTAGAGAGCCGGCAGTCGCTCAGCTTTGCGGCGAACAACAAGTGGGCATCGCTGTAGTCTAAGTCAGCAGTTTCGCCAACGGGGGGACGCCGGCGTCTCGGGGATCCACCACCCTTAACCCCGCCATAAGATCCATCAACTTGGCTTGATGGAAAGTGGAGGCAGCTGCTTCCCTTGGCATGAGAGTGGGCATCAACGGCTTCGGCCGCATCGGTCGGCTGGTGTTCCGCGCCCTGTGGGGCCGGCCCGGCATCGAGCTGGTGCACGTCAACGACAAAGCCGGCGATGCCGCCACGGCGGCCCACCTGCTCGAATTCGACTCGGTGCACGGCCGCTGGTGCAAGCCCGTGGGCGCCAGCGCCAGCGGGCTGCTGGTGGAGTCGCAGGCGGTGGGCTATAGCCAGGCCGGCGATCCGGCTGCCGTGCCCTGGGGCGAGGCCGGCGTGGAGCTGGTGCTGGAGTGCAGCGGCAAGATCAAGACGCCCGAGGCCCTCGCCCCCTACATCGACGAGCTGGGCGTGGAGCGTGTGATCGTGGCCTGCCCGGTGAAGGGCTCCGTGGCTGGCGAAGACGTGCTCAACATCGTGTTCGGCATCAACCACAACCTCTACGACCCAGCCCGCCACCGGGTGATCACCGCCGCCTCCTGCACCACCAACTGCCTGGCGCCGGTGGTGAAGGTGGTGCACGAGAACTTCGGCATCCGCCACGGCGCCATCACCACCCTGCACGATGTGACCAACACCCAGGTGGTGGTCGACAGCTTCAAGAGCGACCTGCGCCGCTCCCGCTCCTGCCTGCAGAGCCTGATCCCCACCACCACCGGCTCGGCCAAGGCGATCGGCATGATCTTTCCCGAGCTGCTGGGCAAGCTCAATGGCCACGCCGTGCGCGTGCCCCTGCTCAACGCCTCGCTCACCGATGCGGTGTTCGAGCTGGAGCGCAGCGTCAGCGTTGAAGAGGTGAATGCTGCCTTCAGCGCCGCGGCCGCGGGGCCGCTGCAGG
>JBIIND010000122.1:0-5339 GCA_044337665.1 Cyanobium sp. | reverse complement strand
GGTCGGGGGTGGGGAAGGCTGCAGTTCGGACCCGCCAGGCGGGGGCGGGAAGCTGACAACGCTGGGTTGCCGCCAGGACATTGGCCCCATCCTACGGGGGGAGTCCCGATGGGTGGTCGCGGGGAGGGTCAGGTCGGTCGCACCAGCACCAGGGGGGTGCGCTCGTTGGCGTTGCCGGCGGGGTTGGGCCGCAGGGCCCGCTGCAGCAGTTCCCCATCGCAGCCGCGGCTGGCGGCCAGCACCTTCACCCGCCCCAGGTCGTTGACATCCACCACGGCGATGCCGATCCCCAGGGCCGCGGCCATGCGGTTGCAAAACGCTTCGGGTTCGTCCGGACCCAGCACCAGGGTCTGGTCGTAGGGGGGCGTGGTGCCGGTGACGTCATCGATGAGCCGGGCCTGCTCGCCGGCCAGCCGGTAGAAACCGCCCTTGAGACCCACCGCCTTCATCGCGCTGCCGGCCAACCAGGCGCAGAGCACCCGGGCGGGACCGACGATGTCGATCAGGGTCTGGAGGCCACAGGCGGTGGCCAGACTGCTGGTGGGGTGGAACACCCGGCAGAGCAGCCGGGCCAGCATCGACGGTTCGACCGTGGAGGGGTGGTGGTAACGCCCCTGCATCACCGCCAGCGGTGTTTCGCCGATGGTGAGCACATCGCCAGGCTGCACCAGATGGCCCGTGTAGCGCTCCAGCACCTCCTGGGGATCGTCGAGCACCCCCAGCAGATGGGTGCGCACCGGCAGGACATGGCAGGCCTCCCCCTCGCGCCAGGCGGCGTTGGCGGGGGCAATCGGCTCCGGTTTCTGCAGGGGAACCAGGATGCCGTGGCGGCGCCAGAGCCGGCCGAAGGGCCCGTAGTTCACCCAATGCAGATCGATCCAGAGGGTATCGAGCAGGGATTCCAGATCCACGCCGGAGGGACCCATCAGGGTGAGGCGCACCTGGGCGGAGGTGCTCTTGCGACCCTTGACGATGTAGGCCGCCCAATAGCCATCGGGGCGGGCCTCCTCATCGGGATGGAGCGCGGTGATGCGCACCCGGCTCTGCACCTCCCCCACGTCGGAGCGGCCCAGCAGCACCGGCTCGACCCGCAGTTCCGGGACGAACACCTCCATGCGGGGGTGGGGATTGCGGATCGTCACCTCGCCGCTCACCTCCAGGCCCTGGGAGCGGCGGCGCACCTGGAAGGGGCCGGCGATCAGCTGCAGGGGCGAGGCGGGGCGCAGGCGGTGACGCAGCTCCAGAACCAGCAGGCCGAGGCCCGCGAGCAGCAACAGCAGGAGCAGGAGGGAGAGAGCGGGCGGCACTCGGAAACCGGTCGGGTCACGGACCGGCGGAGCGTAGGTGCCCGGACGCCCTAGGTTCCAAGGCACGCCCCGGCCCGGCCACTGGCATGCGCAAGACCTTTGTCCTGGACACCAACGTCCTGCTGCATGACCCCCGGGCCCTGCTCCGCTTCCAGGACAACCTGGTGGTGGTCCCGATCGAGGTGGTCGAGGAGATCGACCGGTTCAAGCGCGACCCCTCGGAGAAGGGGCGCAACGCCCGCCAGGTGTCGAGGCTGCTGGATGAACTCCGCCAGAAGGGCAACCTGGCCGAAGGGGTGGTGATCGACGCGAGCAGTGGCGGCCGGTTGAAGGTGGTCTTCTGCCGCAGTGAGACCCTCAGCCAGCTGCCGCCCGAGCTCAAGGGGGGCAATGGCGACAACAACATCCTGGCGGTGGCCCTGGAGCAGCGGCTGCAGGAGGTGATGGGGGATCATGCGCCGGTGGTGCTCGTCACCAAGGACACGAACCTGCGCATCAAGGCGGATGCGGTGGGCCTGACGGCCCAGGACTACACCACCGACAAGGTGGACATTGCTGATCTTTACGCCGGTTTCTGCGAGGCCTGGGTGAGTGCCGAGCAGATGGATTCTCTCAAGGATGGGGCTGGCCTGAGGGCCGTGGACCTGCCGGAGGGAACCGGCGGAGCGGCGGGGTTGCAGGCGAATGAAGGGGTGACGCTGGTGGATCGCAACCAGCCCAACCACACATTGCTGGCCCGCTACGACGGGCGCGGCGCCTGTCTGAGGCCCCTGCAGCGGGCCCCCCGGGCGCGCCTGGGGCGCATCCATCCGCGCAACCGCGAACAGACCTTCGCCCTCGACCTCCTGCTCGATCCCGAGGTGCAGCTGATCACGCTGGTGGGCAAGGCCGGCACCGGCAAAACGCTTCTGGCCCTCGCCGCCGGTCTCAACCAGGTGGCCGACGAACGCCTCTATGACCGGCTGCTGGTCACCCGTCCGGTGATCCCGCTCGGCAAGGACATCGGTTTCCTGCCCGGCGACCTCCAGGAGAAGATGGGGCCCTGGATGCAGCCGATCATCGACAACCTCGATTATCTGCTGGGGGTGGGGGACGAGGGGCATCCCCCCCGGGGCGGCCAGCGCGCGCCCCGCAACAGCTGGAGCGATCTGAGGGGGATGGGCCTGCTGGAGGTGGAGGCCATCAGCTACATCCGCGGCCGCTCGATTCCCCGCCAGTACATGGTGGTGGATGAGGCCCAGAACCTCACCCCCCATGAGGTGAAGACGATCGTGACGCGGGTGGGGGAGGGGACCAAGATCGTGCTGACCGGCGACCCCTACCAGATCGATAATCCCTATGTGGATGCGGAGAGCAACGGTCTCACCTGGCTGGTGGAACGCTTCAAGGGCCAGCCGCTCGCCGGCCACGTGACGCTGATGCGCGGCGAGCGCTCCGAGTTGGCGGAACTGGCAGCCAATCTGTTGTAAATCCTGACAAGGGACACCGCCGCAACTCCCCCCAGCAAGAAAAGAGGCTGAAAAATAAGAGAAGAAAAGAAAAGGTAGGAGTGAAAAGTTGGTAAAGCGATGGGTTCGGTCCTAAATTTCAAAAGAATCCCGGTCTGGATTGTCATGGCTGCCGCCCCCCCGCCCAAGGCGCCACCCCCATCCACGCCGCATCGACTCCCCTGTCCTCTGCCATTGCCGGAGTTGGCCACCCGGCTCGGGCTGCTGCTCCGGCGCCTCAAGGTGCTGCACGGGGACTCGGCCCTGACGGAGATGGACCCCCAGAGGACCCTCGATCTGCTGCACCGCTACGCCAGCAACGAGGACGATCGCCAGGCGGTACGCGCTTTCTCCCCCCTGATCTCCCGTGGTTTCCTGGGGTTGCTCCACCGCTCCGCCCCGGAGCGCAAGGTGTTGGCCCAGGCCCTTGCCCAACAGGTGACCATCCGGCCCGAGGCGCTCGAGCAGATCGCGGCCCGCATCACCCCCCTGCTCAGCGTCACGCCAGCCCCGGCGATCGAGGCGCTCGCCCTGGCCAAGGCCTCGCGCTGCACCATCGCCACCCCATCGATTCCCTACAACCTGAATCTGTGGCTTGGCGTGACGGTGGTTGTGGTGGCCGCCGTGGGGATGGCGTTGATGCTCTATGGAGCGCGGCGCGGTATCGGGGCGCGCTCCAGTTCCACCGCCGGCGCGACGTCCCAAAGCTTCCTGCGAAGCTCACACCATCTCGTGGGGGCGCACGCAGCGGTCGAACTCCTCGGCGCTGATCGCCCCGAGGTCCAGGGCGGCCTCCCGCAGGCTCAGACCCTGGCTGTGGGCGTGGCGGGCGATGGCGCTGGCCCGGTCGTAGCCGATCGCAGGGGTCAGGGCGGTCACCAGCATCAGGCTGCGGTTCACTAAGGCGGTAAGCCGCTCCGGATCGGCCTCCATCCCCTCCACACAGTAGGCGCGAAAGCTGCTGCAGCTGCCTCCCAGCAGTTCGATGCTCTCCAGCAGGTTGTGGGCGATCAGGGGCTTGAAGACATTGAGCTGGAAATTGCCCTGGCTCGCCGCCATCTGCACCGCGGTGTTGTTGCCCATCACCTGCACGGCCACCATCGTGAGGCTCTCGCACTGGGTGGGATTGACCTTGCCCGGCATGATCGAAGAGCCCGGTTCATTCTCCGGCAGGATCAGCTCCGCCAGGCCGCAGCGGGGTCCGCTGGCCAGCCAGCGCACGTCGTTGGCGATCTTCATCAACGTGCCGGCCACGACGGTGAGGGCGCCGTGGAGCGCGGCCAGGGGCTCATGGCCCGCCAGGGCCTGGAACTTGTTGGGGGCGCTGGTGAAGGGGAGGCCCAGGCGCTTGGAGAGTCGGCCGGCCACCGCCTCCCCGAAGCCGGGCGGTGCGTTGAGGCCGGTGCCCACGGCCGTGCCGCCGATGGCCAGCTGGTGCACCGGGGGCAGGCAGGCCCGCAGGTGAGCCAGGCCGAGGTCCAGCTGGGCCATCCAGCCGCTCACCTCCTGGCCGAGGGTGAGGGGAACGGCATCCTGGAGGTGGGTGCGGCCGATCTTCACCAGCCCCTGCCAGGCCTCCCGCTTGACCGCCAGGGCCGCGATCAGCGCCTCCAGGGCGGGGATCAGCTGGCGATCCAGCTCGATCGCCACCGCCAGATGCATGGCCGTGGGAAAGGTGTCATTGCTCGACTGGCTGAGGTTGACGTGGTCGTTGGGGTGGACCGGTGTCTTGCTGCCCGGAATGCCGCCGAGGGCCTCGATCGCCCGGTTGGCGATCACCTCGTTGGCGTTCATGTTCGTCTGGGTGCCGGAACCCGTCTGCCATACCCGCAGGGGGAACTCCCCATCCAGGCTGCCGGAGGCGACCTCCTCCGCCGCCGCCACAATCGCCGCCGCCAGCCGCGGATCCAGACCCCCCCGCTCCGCGTTGACCTCGGCGCAGGCGGCCTTGAGGTGCCCGAAGGCCCGCACGATCGCCACGGGCATTTCCTGGCCGAAGGGGAAGAAGCGAAGGGAGCGCTGGGTCTGGGCTCCCCAGTAATGCTGGGCCGGCACCGCGATCGGGCCCAGGCTGTCGCTCTCGCTGCGGGTGGCCTGACTCACGGTTGGTTCACCACCTCGCGGTTGAGTTCATTGATACTCACCGTGCCGCGGGTTCGTCCACCGGCGGGCAGGGGGATGCCCGTGGCTTCGCTGATGGCCCCGTCGATGGCGGCCAGCGCCACGGCACCGCTGGCGTCGAGGCGCACCTGGCCGTCGCCGTCGAGCACCACCACCTGGGGGATCTGCCCTGTCCAGTAGTGGGCGGGATCGGTGGGACCGAGATCGGGGCGCCCCTGCAGCGGATCGGTCACCAGCGGGATGAGATCGATGCGGTTGCCCCAGAGCCGCTGCAGCTCGGAGACCTGCGGGGCGAAGCGCTTGCTGACGCTGCTGTCGTCGAGATAGAAGACCAGCACGGCCGTGCGGTGGGCCGCCAGGGCCTGGGCCAGGGTGCTGCGGGGCGGCACCAGGGAGCCGTTGCCGGCGTAGAGGGCAAAGATGT
>JBIIND010000121.1:0-5374 GCA_044337665.1 Cyanobium sp. | reverse complement strand
GCAGCCGGTCAGGCGGGGCCGGAGCACCGCCGGATGGGCCGCCAGCCGCTCCAGGTGCGGCCGATGGCGCTCCGCCATGTCGGCAAAGCGGTGCGGCTCGGCCTCCAGCAGGTCGAGGCTGGCGAGGGCGGCGGCACAGCCGAGGGGGTTGGCCGTGAAGCTGTGGCCGTGCAGGAAGGTGCGGGCGGGGTCAGGGTCGTGGAAGCCTTCGAACAGCGCTTCGCTGGCCAGGGTCACCCCCATCGGCAGGAAGCCGCCGGTGAGCCCCTTGGAGAGGGCCATCAGGTCGGGCCGCAGGCCGCAGGCTCCGCTGGCGAACAGTGCGCCGGTGCGGCCGAAGCCCACCAGCACCTCATCGGCGATCAGCAGCGCCCCCGCCTGGCGCACCAGGGCCTCGACGCCGCGCAGGAAGGAGGGGCGCACCATCGCCATGCCGCCGGCCCCCTGCACAAGCGGTTCGAGGATCACCGCCGCCGTGGGGGTGTCCAGCAG
Source organism: Cyanobium sp. (assembly GCA_044337665.1). GTDB lineage: Bacteria > Cyanobacteriota > Cyanobacteriia > PCC-6307 > Cyanobiaceae > Cyanobium. The sequence continues at coordinate 4,882 of JBIIND010000121.1, read as the reverse complement.
CCGCTCCAGGGCCTCCAGCGCCGCAGCTTCCCGCGCCTCGACGCCGTCGTCACCCCACCAGGTGGCGGGCCAGGGAGCGCGGGCCACCTCGAACAGCAGCGGTTCGAAGGGGGCGTTGAACAAGCAGCGCTCCCCCAGCGCCATCGCGCCGAAGGTATCCCCGTGGTAAGCCCCGTTGAAGGCGATCAGCCGCGGGCGGGGGATGCCCCGGTTATGCCACCACTGCCAGGCGATTTTCAGGGCCACCTCCACCGCAGTGGAGCCGTTGTCGGAGAAAAACAGACGGGGCAGGCCGCTGAGGGCGGCGAGGCGCTCCGCGAGCCGCTCCGCGGGTGGATGCCGGAAGTCGGCGAAGATCACCTGCTCGAGGGTGCGGGCCTGCTCGGCGATGGCCGCGGCGATGGAGGGTTCGGCGTGGCCGTGCAGGGTCACCCACCAACTGCTGATCGCATCGATCAGGCGGCGCCCGTCGTCCAGGATCAGTTCGGCTCCCTCGCCGCGCACCGCCCGCAGGGGCGGATCGGCCGTCGCCATCTGGGTGAAGGGATGCCAGAGGTGCGGATGCCAACCGGGCGGGGTGTTCACCGAAAGCGGCTGAAGGCGAGGACAGCTGCCATGATGGGGGGACAGCGTGAGAATTGGGCCTGTTCCACGGCCCTGCCGCCCCCCTACCACCGGAGCCCTCCGATGGTCCCGAACCCTTCCCGCAACCTCTCCCGCCGCTTTCTCTCGGCCCAGGAGATCAACCGACGCCAGCCGCACCGGGCCTGGGGGCCCGCCGAGGTGTTCGCCGAGGGGCAGTGGCAGATGATCCGGGCCAGCCTGGAGCGGGAGGGCTGGAGCCAGATGCAGATCGAGCAGGTGCACGACCAGCTGCGCCAGGGCTGGCCGCTGGGGATGGCGAAGCGCAACGTGGCTGTGCTCACCGGCCACTGTCCGCTGACGGCGCGTCGGGAGGGCTGAGCCCGCGAATCCCGCAGCCCCAGGGCTCAGCGGCAGAGTCGGCTGTCCCGTCGCGCCGCGACGCTGGCGAACGGGCCGCAGTTCGCCCAGCGCACCACGGTCATCTCGATATCGGTGAACAACACCAGGATGCCGGCGCACAGTCCTGCAACGGCGGCGGTGACGAACCAGTGACGCTGACTCATGGGGCCAGGCTACGGCGGAGGGCGCTGGCCCGCCAATGCCGCTGCAGAGCCGCGGCGTTGAGCGGATCGAGGGGCGGCAGCTCGGCGAGCACCGGCACGCCGCCGAACTGCTCCAGGGTGCGGGGGTTGTCGGGGTGGGGATCTCCGTTGAGCACAAGGCCGAGCACGGCGATGCGCCGCTGGCGCAGGGCCTCCAGGGACAGCAGGGTGTGGTTGAGGGTGCCCAGCCCGCTGCGGGCCACGAGCAGCACGGGCAGGTCCCAGCGGGCGAGCTGTTCGATCTGCAGCCAGTCGCGTCGCAGGGGAACCAGCAGCCCGCCGGCGGTTTCCACCACCAGCGGACCGGGGCAGAGGGCCGGAGGCGGCAGGGCCAGCCGGTCCGGGTCGATCGTCAGCCCCATCCGCTCGGCGGCCCAGTGGGGGGAAACGGGGGCCTCCAGGCGATAGGCCTCGGGCAGCAGCCTTTCGGGGGGCAGGTCGAGCAGGGCCCGCACCCGGCCGCTGTCGCCGCCGCCGTCGAGGCCGCTCTGCACCGGTTTCCAGTAGTGGGCCCCCAGGCCCTGCACCACCAGGGCGGAGACCACCGTCTTGCCCACGTCGGTGTCGGTGCCGCAGATCACCAGACGCATCAGGGGTGCTCCGGTTGGTGGGCGACGAGCAGCAACACCTCCCACGTGAGGGCGATGCCGTTGGGCCAGTGGCGCACCAGTCGCCGCAGCTCGCCGGGGCTGAGGGGCCGGCTGCGGCTGGCCCCCGCCCCGAGGCGGCGCAGGGCCCGCAGGCTCGCCAGGGGCCCGCGGGCGGGTCGGCTGAAGCACCGCAGCGTGGCCCGGTGCAGGACCAGCCCCTCCGCGCGGACGGCGGTGAGCAGATCCCCTGCCCGGGGGAGCGGCAGGGCTGTGCAGGGCACCGCCGCCGACTGCGCCGCCCGATGCCACTGCGGGAAGCTGCCGGCGGTGGGGAGGGCCAGGGCCAGCCAGCCGCCGGGCCCCAGCTGGCGGCACCACTGGCGCAGGGCCTGGCTGGGCTGCTCCAGCCATTGCAGGGCGAAGCTGGAGGCCAGCAGGGCGGATCCGCGGAGCTCGGTCGGTAAGCCGTTATTGAGATCCCACCGGAGCTGCCGGGGCAGGGGGTTGCGCTCCAGCAGTTCGGGGCAGAGATCGAGCTGCAGGGGGCTGCGCGCCGCCAGGGGGGGGCATTTTGCCAGGAGGGCACGGCTGAGCAGGCCGCTGCCGGCGCCGAGGTCGGCGCAGGGACCGGGGGGGAGGGGCAGGGCCTGGCAGAGGCCCGCCAGGCGCCAGGCCACCGCCTGCTGCAGGTGCGCTTCGCCGTCGTAGTCGGCGGCATGGCGGCCGAAGTGGGCGCGGACCCGCCGGCTGAAATCGACCAACCCGGGGGCGTGCGCGGAGGTGGTGGGGGGAGGGGAGGGCATCGGCCTTGCGCGGTGCTGGGGCCTCAGGTGGGCAGGGTGCGCTCCAGCCATTCGAGCACCAGCGGGATCACGGGGGCCCGCAGGAAGGCATGGCCCGCCTCGGGGAAGCGGCGTATCTCGGCGTCGCCCAGGCTTGCCCGCAGCAGGCTCTGCGCCCCAGGTTCGACGATGGCGTCGGCGCCGGCCTCCACCAGCAGCACGGGGGCGTGCTGGGGCCAGCCCACCGGCAGGCCTTCGCAGGCGGCCAGCCGGGCCAGGTCATCCCGCAGCCGCGCCCGGCCGAGCGGCCCCACCGGCGCGTCCCCCAGGCCGGGGGGCATCAGGGCGATGGGGTCGGGGGTGGCCACCCGGGCGAGGAAAGCCGCCAGCATCGCCTGGGCGCGGGCGGCGGCGGTGGCCTCGTCGGGTCCATCCGCCAGGGCCGCCGCCATCCCCGCCAGCCCCGTCCGCAGTCGTCGCCCGGCGCGGCCCGGGGGCACGAAACGCCCGAAGCTGGCCAGTAGCACCACCGCTTCAGCGGCGGCCAGCAGCTGCGGCGCCAGCAGGTGTGGACCGAGGGAGTGGGCGAGCACCACGCGTCGGCCCCCGCTCCCCCAGGCGGGCGCGTAGGGGTCGCCTCCGCCGTAGCCACGCTCGCCGCAGCGCCAGGTCCAGGGCCGATCTGCGCTGGCGGTGCGCCAGGGGGCCCAGTGGCTGGCAGCACCGGCCCAGCCGTGCATGGCGATGAGCTGCAGGGGGGGGGAAGGCATCGGCGGCAGGGCGGCCAGCCGGTAGTTTCGGGCCTGCTTTGTTGCGGCCGATGCGCTGGCGCCCCCTGCGAATCCTCGCCGCCCTTCTGGCGGTGGGGCTGCTGTTCGTCGCCCTGGACCTGGGCGCCACAAGGCCGGAGCCGGCGTTGAATCCGTCCCGCCGCGGCACGCTCACCCCCCAGGTTTCTCCGCCGACGGGGACGGAGGTGGTGACCATCGGTTTCTATCCGGTGGCGGTCTACAACCTGGATCTGGCCAGCAACACCTTCTATGCCGACATGTATGTGTGGTTGCGCTGGAAGGGGGAGATCGATCCGACCTCCACGCTCGAATTCACCAACATGGTGGAGGAGTGGGGCAAACAGCAGGAAGCGCTGCGCGAGGAGCCGATCAAACTGGCAGACGGCAGCAGCTATCAATCGTTCAAGGTGGAGGGGCGTTTTGTGCAGCCCTTCAGCCTGGCTGACTTTCCGTTGGATCGGCATGATCTGAAGCTGATGGTGGAAGACACGGTGCATCCGATCACGGAGATCGCCTATGTGATCGATCGGGAGAATTCCGGCATTGCCAGTAATCTGATGATTCCGGGCTGGAAGCTGCGGGGCTGGCGGGGGATGGAGTACGCCCACGACTACGGCACCGACTTCGGCGAAGATCAGACCTCCACGATTTCGTCTGTGGCGGTGTTCAGCATGGGCATCTACCGGCCCACCAGCTTTTTCCTTTGGAAGCTGTTGTTACCGCTGTTCATTGTGGTGATGGCTTCCCTGGCGGCTTTGCTGGTGCCACCCGATGCTCTCGACGCCCGCCTGGCCATGCCACTTGGCTCACTGCTTTCGGCCATCTTTTTGCAGAAGAGCTATTCTGATACCCTGCCAGACCTAGGCTATCTTGTGTTCATGGACAAGATTTATCTCCTTGCCTATCCTTTGATTCTGATCGTGCTGGTGCGCGCGATCCTGGGCTTTCTGCAGCTGGATCGACAGGGGGAGGCGGCCCTGGCCGTGGTGCGACGCGATGACCGCATCCTGCTCACGGTGCTCGGGGGTGTGCTGCTGCTCGGAACGCTGCTGATCACCCTGTTGCGCTGATCTGCGGCCTGGGCGGTGCGACGGTGGCGCAGGCCACTTAAGCTCCGTCAAGCCGATCTGTTCCCATGGCTGAAGCCCCGCGACCGCCGCTGCCCCCATTCAGTACCGAGACCGCGATCCAGAAGGTGCGAATGGCCGAGGATGCGTGGAACAGCCGCGATCCGGATCGCGTCGCGCTGGCCTACACACCCGGGAGCGTGTGGCGGAACCGGGCGGAGTTTCTGGAAGGCCGGTCGGCGATTCAGGCCTTTCTGGTGCGCAAGTGGGCCCGGGAGTTGGACTATCGGTTGATCAAGGAACTCTGGGCCTGCCAGGGCAACCGCATTGCGGTGCGTTTTGCCTATGAATGGCACGATGATTCCGGCCACTGGTTCCGCTCCTACGGCAATGAAAACTGGGAGTTCGACCCGCAGGGTCTGATGCAGCGCCGCATCGCCAGCATCAACGATCTGCCCATTCGTG
>JBIIND010000120.1:0-5396 GCA_044337665.1 Cyanobium sp. | reverse complement strand
CTGGGGGTGGAGCGGTTCTGCATGGTGCGCCACGGCATCGACGACATCCGGCGGCTGTACACGAGCGACCTGCGTTTCCTGGAGCAGTTCTGAGCCGCCGTGCCGTTGCCCCCGGGCCCCACCCATAAAATCGAAGATCCCTCCCGCCTTCGATCGGTGTCCCGGGTCGGACTGATCGTCAACGACGGCAAGGAGCTCGCCCTGGCGACCGCCGACGCCATTGAACGGCGGCTGAGTTCCGCCGGCCTTGAGGTGGTGCGGGTCAGCAGCGCCGGCGGGGTGGTGGGCTTCGCCAACCCCGACCAGCTGCTGCGGGCGAAGGGCTACGCCGCCTGCGTGCCGCCGGCCTTCGACCCGGAGATGGTCCTGGCCCTGGTGCTCGGCGGTGACGGGACCGTGCTCTCCGCCGCCCGACAGACGGCCCCGATCGGCGTGCCGATTCTGACGATCAACACCGGCCACCTGGGGTTCCTGGCGGAGGTGTACCTCAAGGATCTGGACCGCACCCTCGACCAGGTGGTGAGCGGGGACTGGGCGGTGGAGGAGCGCACGATGCTGGTGGTGAGCGTGATGCGGGGGGAGCAGCGGCGCTGGGAGGTGCTCTGCCTCAACGAGATGGCGCTGCACCGCGAACCGCTCACGAGCATGTGCCATTTCGAGATCGCCATCGGTCGGCACGCACCGGTGGACATCGCGGCCGATGGGGTCATCCTGTCTTCCCCCACCGGCTCGACGGCCTATGCCCTCAGCGCTGGCGGCCCGGTGATCACACCGGACTGTCCCGTACTGCAGCTCACCCCGATCGCCCCCCACTCCCTGGCGTCGCGGGCCCTGGTGTTCAGCGACCGCGAGCCGGTGACGATCTTCCCGGCCACACCGGAGCGGCTGATGATGGTGGTGGACGGCAGCGCGGGCTGTTACGTCTGGCCGGAAGACCGGGTGCTGATCCGCCGCAGCGACCATCCGGCTCGCTTCGTCCGCCTGGCCGACCACGAGTTCTTTCAGGTGTTGCGCAACAAGCTGGGTTGGGGCCTGCCCCACATCGCCAAGCCCGGGGGGAACGGGGTGGGGGGGGAGGCGGTGGGATGAGCGGGGCTGGACGGGAGACGCCAAGGCCGGGGGACGGCGCGGGGGTGCTGCTGGTGGGGGAGGCGGCCGTGGCCCTGGCGGCCCGGCTGGCCCTCTCGGGTTATCGGCCGATGGAGGGGGGCGGCGATGCCGCGCCCCAGGCGGTGGTGCTGGCGCCCGGCAGCGAAGGGCGGCTGGAGGGTCTGCGGCGGCTCTGGGGAGCGGTGCCGATCCTGCTCGGCCTGCGAGGGGATTCTCTGGAGGGGCGGGTGCGCTGCCTCGAAAGCGGCGCGGACGACTTCTGGCTGACCGACCGACCCCCCAGCGATCTGCTGGCCCGGCTGCGCCTGCACCTGCGCCTGGCCGGCCGGGTCGCTCCGCCCGAGACCGAACTGCGCCTGGGGGATCTGGTGCTGAACCCGATCCGCCGCCAGGGGCGGCGCGCCGGGCGGGAGCTGGGCCTCACGGAGCGGGAATACCAGCTGCTGGAGCTGCTCCTGCGCCACCGGAGCGAAGTGGTGAGCCGCGAGCGGATCCTCGCCTCGGTCTGGGAGGAGGGTGGGGGAGCCAGCAGCAACGTGATTGAGGTCTACGTGCGCTATCTGCGCCAGAAGCTTGAGCGGAACGGGGGTTGCCGGCTGCTCCACACGGTGCGGGGCCAGGGCTACTGCCTGGCGGAGCGGTGGCCGCCCGGCGGGGAGGGCGGATGAGGGGGGCAAGGGTGGGCCGGGCCGGGATGGCCCTCGGCGCCCTGGCGGCCCTGGGGCTGGCGGCCGGGATGACCCGGGGCCAGGGCAGGGCAGGCAGCGGTCCGCCGCAGAAGCTGCCGGTGACCGCGCGTTGGTGCTTGGGGTCCGCCCCTGTGGGGTCTGCCCCTGTGGGGTCTGCCGGGGGGCGTTGCATTGGGCTGGAGGTGGCCGACGATCCCCGGGAGCAGGCCTGGGGTCTGCAGATGCGCGCCCGCCTGCCGGCCTGGCGGGGCATGTGGTTTCCCTATCCCATCCCCACACCGGTGCGCTTCTGGATGCACCGCACCCCCGAACCGCTCGACATGATCTTCCTGCGGGGGGGGCGGGTGATCGCCATCGAAACCGCTCTCCCCTGCATGCGGCTGCCCTGCCGCAACTACGGGCCGGACGGGCCGGTGGATGGGGTGGTGGAACTGGCCGCCGGGGAAGCGAAACGGTTGGGAATCCAGGTGGGGAGTCGGGCGAGGATCGAACCGGTCCCCCCCCCGGCCAACGTCCCGGTCCGGGGGCGCACAGGAGCGGCCATCCCCGCGGGGCGATGACCTCAGCGGCGGCGGCCGGTCAACACCAGCACGGGATTGAGGGGGGCGAGGCGGGTGCCCTCCCCGAGCGGGGCGCCGCGCCAGCTTTGGTGCTGGCTGACCGCCACCGCCAGGCCGTGATGCTCCAGGAGCGGTCGCAGGTCGGCCAGCGCCTCGATGGTTGCCAGGGGGATCACCACCACACCGTGGGGGCGGAGGCGGGCGAGCACCGCTTCGAGCAGGGGGGCCCGCGCCCGGCCGCCTCCGCCGAGCAGAACCCGATCGGGGTCGGGGAGGGCCTCCAGTCCCTGGGGCGCTGGAGCCTCCACCACCCCGGCGGGCCGCACCCCCAGCCGGGCGGCATTGGCCTCGATCAGCGCCTTGGCGCCGGGCCGGCGGTCGAGCGCCCAGAGCCGCAGCCGGGGCCGCAGGCGCAGGGCCTCCAGGCCGATCGAACCGACACCGGCCCCCAGATCCCAGAGCACGCCGACGGGCGGGAGATCGAGGTCGGCCAGCAGCTGGATGCGCAGCTCCCGTTTGGTCATCAGGCCGGGGTGGTCGTCGTGCTGGAGCCAGAGGCCGTCCTCGAGGCCGAACAGGGGCAGGGCGTCAGGATCGGGGGGGGGAGGGCGCTGGGCGATCAGCAGCACCAGATGCAAGGGATCCAGATCGGCGGGCAGGGGATCATCCGGCTGAAGGCGCAGCAGCCGCTCGGCCGGATGCCCCAGCCGTTCCCCAAGCCAGAGGGCGTAGGCGGCCTCCAGGGCGGAGGCCCGCAGGATGGTGCGCACCTCGGCGGCGCCGCCACGGCCGGGGTCGGGCAGCACCGCCAGGGCCGGGGGGCGCTTCGCCAGGGCGGTGGCGAGGGCATCGGGATCGCGCCCATGCAGGCTCACCCAGGCGGCATCCTGCCAGGGGCGACCGAGGCGGGCAAAGGCCCACTGCAGGGAGGTGGGGGCGGGGTGGAAACGCAGGCGCTCCGGTGGCAATTCCTGCAGCAGCAGCCGACCGAGGCCGAACCAGAGTGGATCGCCGCTGGCCAGCAGGATCCCCCGCTGGCCGGCCGCGAGGGCCTGGCGCAGGCGGGGCAGCAACTCCGTCGGCTGGTCGCTGGCGAGCAGCTCGGGCGTGGCCCCCGCCTCCCGGAGCCAGCTCTCCAGCTCCGGCAGCAGGCGGCGGGGGGCGGCCACCAGATCGGCGCGGATCAGGGCGTCACGCCAATGGGCGCTGAGACCGGGGACACCGGAGGCGTCGGTGCCCACCACCTCGAGCGGGGCAGGTGAGCTGGAGGAGGGACTCGGGCTGGGCAGGGAACGGGCGCCGGTGCTGCCATGATCGCCCCCGCCGCGGCGCCCCCCGCGCCGGCGGAACCTGACAAGCTGAACCGATCTTCCCTGAAGCGATGGTGCCCTTCGGCCTCTCCGCCCTCCGAAACCTGCGCAGCGGTGGCGGAGAGCGGGCCGCGGGCGACCTGGCCAGCTGGCAGCGCCCCTTCGGACTGGGCTGGGAGCGGCCCTACACGGTGCGCTACGCCAGCAACCTCGACGACGGACCCAACCATGGTGCGCCGCTGGGGGGGTTCGGCGCCGGCTGCCTGGGCCGCGGCCCGAACGGCGGTTTCAACCTCTGGCACCTCGATGGCGGCGAGCACTGGTTCGGCCTGATCCCCGACTGCCAGTTCGCCCTGCACGAACGGGACGGCGGCGGCAGCCGCAGCCATGCCCTGGCGACGGCACCGGTCAGGGACGACGCCACCCCGTCCGCAGGCGCGCCCCTGGGGGCCTGGGAGTGGTACCCGGCCAGCGACGGGGAACGGATAACCGGGACCTACACAGCCCGTTACCCCCTGCACCGCTTCGACTACGGGGGGGTCTACCGGGCCGGGGTGCGCTGCGAGGCTTTCAGCCCGGTCCTTCCCGGCGACTACCGGCGCACCAGCTACCCGGTGGCGGTATTCGTGTGGTCCTTCACCAACCCCACCGCCGCGCCGCTGGATCTCTCCCTGCTGCTCAGCTGGCGGAACACCTGCGGCTGGTTCACCAACACCGATCCGGCCGCCGCGGTGCACTTCCGCGACGACGGCAGCCCCGAGCACAACTACGTGCCGGCGATCGGCCGCAGCCAGGGGCAGCGCAACCGCCACTGCGACGGCGATGGGTTGAAGGGGCTGCTGCTGGAGGGGGAGCGCTCGGAGCCCCTGGCGGAGGGCCAGGGCCAGTGGTGCCTGGCGGTGCCCGATCCCGCCAGCCTGGCGACGCCGGTGGAGGTGTTCCGCTGCAGCCGCTGGAATCCCGCCGGGGATGGGGCGGAGATCTGGCAGCCCTTCGCCCGCGACGGCTCGATCCCGGAGAGCGACAACGATCGCCGCAGCGGGATCGGCGATCCGGCCAGCGCCGCCCTGGCGGTGCGCTTCCGCCTGGAGCCAGGCGCCAGCCTGGAGCTGCCGGTGGTGATCGCCTGGGACCTGCCGGTCACGGCCTTCGCCAGCGGCAGCCGCGCCCTGCGCCGCTACACCGACTTCTTCGGCAGCGGCGGCGACAATGCCACGGCGATCGCCGCCGAAGCCCTGCGGGACTGGCGGGACTGGCGGGCGGCGATCGGGGCCTGGCAGCAACCGGTGCTGGAGCGGGCCGACCTGCCCGAGCCATTGCGCATGGCCCTGCTGAATGAGCTGTACGACCTGGCCAGCGGCGGCAGCCTCTGGACCGCCGCCACTCCGGAGGATCCGGTGGGCCGTTTCGGCGTGCTCGAGTGCCTGGACTACGCCTGGTACGAAAGCCTGGACGTGCGCCTCTATGGATCCTTCGCCCTGCTCCAGCTCTGGCCTGAACTCGACAAGGCGGTACTGCGGGATTTCGCCCGCGCCATCCCCGCCGCCGACCCCACGCCGCGGCCGATCGGCTGGTATTTCACCCAGGGCCGGGGCCGGGTGGAAGCGCCCCGCAAGGTGGCCGGCGCCACCCCCCACGACCTGGGTGCGCCGAACGAGCGGCCTTTCGACGCCACCAACTACACCGCCTACCAGGACTGCAACCTCTGGAAGGACCTGGCCAGCGAC
>JBIIND010000119.1:0-5402 GCA_044337665.1 Cyanobium sp. | reverse complement strand
CGCCGGAGACACCCCCAAGGACGGCAAGGGGGCGGCGCCCTCGGTCGACCCTTCCAAGGCGCGGCCGGAGCCCCGTCTCTTCAGCCTCGGCCAGGACAACGCCGGGCTGTCCTACAGCCAGCTCCTGGAGCAGATCGCCTCGGGGAAGATCGGATCCCTGGAACTGGCCCCGCGCCAGCGGGTGGTGACGGCCACCTATCGGGATGCCCGCACCGTGCAGGTGCCCGTCTTGCCCGATACCCAGCAGCTTCTGCGCACGGCCCAGCAGGCCCGCGTGCCCCTCACCGTGCGGGACGAACGGCGGGAGGACGCCACGGCGGCCCTGGTGAGCAACGGTCTGTTCGTGCTCCTGCTGGTGCTGGGCCTCAGCCTGCTTGTGCGACGCTCCGCCCAGGTGGCCAACAAGACCCTGGGCTTCGGGCGCAGCCAGGCCCGCATGCAGCCCGAGGGGGCGCCGACGGTGCGCTTCGAGGATGTGGCCGGCATCGGCGAGGCCAAGGAGGAGCTCCAGGAGGTGGTCACCTTCCTGAAGACTCCCGAGCGCTTCACCGCCATCGGCGCCAAGATCCCAAAAGGCGTCTTGCTGGTCGGCCCCCCCGGCACCGGCAAGACCCTGCTCGCGCGCGCCATCGCCGGGGAGGCGGGGGTGCCCTTCTTCTCGATGGCCGCCTCGGAGTTCGTCGAGCTCTTCGTCGGCGTCGGCGCCAGCCGGGTGCGCGACCTGTTCCGCAAGGCCAAGGCCAAGGCTCCCTGCATCATCTTCATCGATGAGATCGATGCGGTGGGCCGCCAGCGGGGTGCGGGCATCGGCGGTGGCAACGATGAGCGGGAGCAGACCCTCAACCAGCTCCTCACCGAAATGGATGGCTTCGAGGAGAACTCCGGTGTGATCCTGCTGGCGGCCACCAACCGGCCGGATGTGCTCGACGCCGCCCTGATGCGGCCCGGTCGCTTTGACCGCCGCATCCTGGTGGATCTTCCCGATCGCCGCGGGCGGGAGCAGATCCTGGCGGTCCACGCCCGCAGTCGTCCGCTCAACGAAGCCGTATCCCTGGCGGACTGGGCCTCGCGCACGCCGGGATTCTCCGGTGCCGACCTGGCCAACCTGCTCAACGAAGCCGCGATTCTCACCGCCCGGCGTCAGCAGTCCACCATCGACGACCAGACCATCGGCGATGCCCTGGAGCGCATCACCATGGGGCTCACCGCCGCCCCCCTCCAGGATTCCGCCAAGAAGCGGCTGATCGCCTACCACGAGGTGGGCCACGCCCTGCTCACCACCCTGCTGCCCCACGCCGATCGGCTCGATAAGGTCACCCTGCTCCCCCGCGCCGGTGGGGTGGGGGGGTTCGCCCGCACCATGCCCGAGGAGGACATCCTCGATTCCGGCCTGATCAGCCGCGCCTACCTGCTCGACCGTCTGGTGGTGGTGCTGGGGGGTCGGGCGGCCGAGATCGTGGTCTTCGGCCCCAGCGAGGTGACCCAGGGCGCCGCCGGCGACCTGGAGCAGGTGAGCCGCATCTGCCGGGAGATGGTCACCCGCTACGGCTTCTCCAGCCTCGGCCCCCTGGCCCTGGAGGGGGAAGGCACCGAAGTGTTCCTCGGCCGGGACTGGTTCCGCTCCGACCCCCCTTACTCCCGCCGCACCGGCGATCGCATCGACCGGCAGGTCCGCGATCTGGCGGTCGCCGCCCTGGAGCGGGCGATCGCCCTGCTGCGCCCCCGCCGCGAGCTGCTGGATGTCCTGGTGGAGCGCTTGATTGAGGAGGAGACGATCGACGGGGGGAGTTTCCGCGCGGAGGTGGAAGGCTGGGAGGCGCAGCGCCAGCCCTCAGTCCTCAGCGCGGGTTAAGCCCCCCGAGAAGCGGATGTCGAGGCTGCGCAGATAGGTGTGCAGCCCGGCGTCCTGAATCGGCAGCAGCCGGGCGGTGCGGCCACTCCCGTTCACGTGCGCATGCCAGTACCCGGGCGGCGTGACGAAGGCCCCGCCGGGCTCCCAGTCGATGCGGCGCGGCTGGTGGATCGTGCCATCCGCGGCCAGCTCGCTCCCCACCAGGGTGTAGCAACCCGGATCGCAGTCCAGGATCAGATCCAGGGCGACCGACTGGTGGCGGTGGGGGGACTGGAGGGCCCCCGGCGGCACCAGGCCGAGCATGGCCCAGAGGCTGTGGGTGACGGTGCGGGTGGCGGGACAGTCCGCGCTGGCGAGCAGCAGGCTCAGCCGGTTGCCGCGGGCGGCGCCGGGATCCTCCAGCAGGCGCTCCAGCTCCCGTTCCAGCCGGGCGGCGGGGTAGTGGCAGGGGCGGAAGCGCTCGGCGCTGGGCGTCACCCCCAGGTAGGTGAGCAGTGGCCCATCGTGCACCCAGTAGAGAACGCTTTCCGCGAGGGCCTCCAGCCGGGGCGCCGCGCCCCAGGGCAGCACGAACAGATCGCCTGCGGCCCAGCTCAGATCCGGGGTTTCGGGGCGCCGCAGCGTCCCCTGGCCGCGCAGCACGTAGAACAGCGAACTGGTGGCCGCGGCGCCGACCTCCAGGCAGTCGCCCGGCAGGATCCGCAGGAAATGGGCCGCCAGGGCCGGGCTGGTGGCCGGTCCGGGGGTTCCCAGTTCGGCGCTGAGGTCGAGGGGCAGCACCGCGGTGGGGCCGGTGGCGTGGAGGGCCGGGCTCCACTGCCGCAGGGGAATGGGCTCGGTCAGGCCAGGGCGCACCGGGTTGGCGGCCTGCCGGTAGTCGAAAACCAGCGCGGGCGCCTGCCAGTCCCGATTCCCCAGCTCCTCCCCGCTGGGGGAGGCGGAAAGGGCGGCGCCCTGGGGTACGACCGGTGCGGAGTGGGAACCCATCGTCACGGCGTCCTGGGGCGGACGGGGCAGCGGCTCCGAAACTTTATGGCTGGCGGGCAGGCACCGGTGGCCGAAGGGGGCGGGATCCCCTCCCCCTGCCAGCCGCCCAGCCCCTCAGCCGCCCAGCCCCTCAGCCGCCGGCCACCGCCGGCACGATGCTCACCTCATCGCCGTCCTTGAGGGGTGTGGCCTGGTTATCGAGAAAGCGGATGTCTTCGCTGTTCACGTAGATGTTGAGGAAGCGGCGCAGATTGCCTTTGTCGTCGCACAGGCGTTCGAGGATGCCGGGGTAACGCGCGTCAAGCGCCTTCAGCAGCTCCTGCACGCTGGTGGCCTCGACGCTGGCGCTCGCCTCGTCGTTGGTGAACTTCTGCAGGGGGGTGGGGATCAGGACCTGGACGGCCATGGCGGCTGGGGAAAGATGGGGGAAGAGGGGGGGATCAGGGCTGGTCAGGCGGGGCGCTCGCCCGGGCCCAGGCGGAGCGGAAGCTGTCGAGCTGGGCATCGATCAGGTAGGGCTCACCGATCGCGCCGGCGATCGCTTCGGTGGTCTTGAGGCCGTTGCCGGTGATGTACGCCACGGTGCATTCCTGTGGATCGATGCGCCCCTGCTCCACGAGCTTGCGCAGCACCGCGATCGTGGTGCCACCGGCCGTTTCGGTGAACACCCCCTCGGTTTCGGCCAGAAGTTTGATGCCCTCCACGATCTCCGCGTCGCTGACGGCGGCGATCGTGCCGCCGGTGCTGTTGGCGATGTCGATGGCGTAGGGGCCATCGGCGGGGTTGCCGATGGCGATCGATTTGGCGATCGTGTTGGGCTTGACGGGGGTGATGAAGTCACGCCCCTCGGCGAAGGCCTGGGCGATGGGGGAGCAGCCCTCGGCCTGGGCGCCGCTGAAGCGCACCGGCTTCTCATCCACCAGCCCGACCTTGATGAATTCGTCGAACCCCTTCCGGATCTTGGTGAAGAGGGAGCCGGAGGCCAGGGGCGCGACGATGTGATCGGGAAGGCGCCAGCCCAGCTGCTCGATCACCTCGTAGCCGAGGGTTTTGGAGCCCTCCGAGTAATAGGGGCGCAGGTTGATGTTCACGAAGCCCCAGCCATAGGTGTTGGCCACCTCCGAGCACAGGCGGTTCACCTGGTCGTAGTTGCCACGCACCGCCATCAAGGTGGGGTTGTAGATGAGGGTGCCGAGCACCTTGCCCAGCTCCAGGTCGCTGGGGATGAAGACGCAGCAGTCGAGGCCGGCGTGGGCGGCAATCGCCGCCGTGGAGTTGGCCAGGTTGCCGGTGGAGGCGCAGCTCACCGTGGTGAAGCCCAGTTCGCGGGCGCGGGTGAGGGCGACGGAGACCACCCGGTCCTTGAAGGAAAGGGTGGGCATGTTGACACCGTCGTTCTTGATCCACAGTTCCCGTAGACCGAGGCGTCGGGCCAGGTTGTTGGCCTTCAGAAGGGGGGTGAAGCCGGTGCCCACATCGATCGGATCCCCCTCGATCGGCAGGAACTCGCGGTAGCGCCAGATGGAGATGGGGCCGGCTTCGATCGTGGCGCGGCTGACGCGGGAGCGGATGGCGTCGTAGTCGTAGACCACCTCCAGGGGGCCGAAGCAGACGTCCTCACAGACATGCCGGGCACCCGCCTCATAGGGCTGGCCACATTCCTTGCAGCGAAGTCCTGTGAAGGTGGATCGGGAAAGGGTGGCGGTCACGGCCATGCCCGGCTTGGAACCTGGAGGTTATCAGCGGCGCAGCGCCGGATGAAAATATCCCGATCCAGGAGATCGGGATTTCCGGTCAGGCTTGTCCGTCCAGTCAGGCTTGTCCGTCCGGTAGTCCTGCCTACGCTCCGGGGGTGCCACGCCCCTCCCTGTTCCTGCCCCGCCCCCTGCGGCTGCTGGTTCCCGCCGCCGCCCTGCTGCTGTTCGCCTGGCTGGGCGCCCGGGCCTGGATCGAATGGCAATGGTTCGGCCAGTTCGGGCTGACGGGGGTGCTCGGGCGCCGTTGGGCGCTCCAGCTCCTCGCCGCCGGATTCGGGCTGGCCACCGCCTGGGGGATGGAGATCTGGCTCACCCACCTCTGGCGCCTGCCCCGGGACGGCGAGCGGCGCATGCCCCTGCCGCCCGCCCCCTACGCCGGCTCCCTGCTGCTGCTCGCCTCCGCCCAGATCCTCCCTGGCCTGCTGCTCCTGCGGCTGGCCCGGCGCCTGGTGGCCGACCCCTTCGTTCCCACGCCCCTGCTCGGCGTGCTGGCCCCGAGCGCCGCCCCGCCGGCTCCCCTCCTGGTGCTGCTCGGGGTGGCCGGCGCCGCCCTGCTCTGGCGACCCATGGCCGCCGCACGGCTGCTGGCGGCTTTGGCCGCCGTGGCGGCTTCGATCTGCCTGGCCCGGGGATGGGGCCTCTGGAGCCTCGCCCTCGTCGCCCCCGACGCCGGGGTGCGGGAGCCGATGCTCGGGGCTGACGTCAGCTTCGGCCTGGTGCGCTTCCCGGCCCTGGTGCTCGCCCTGGCCCTGCTCGCCGCCGTGCTGCTCACGGCCGTGGCCGCCGGCCTCTGGGGGCTGATGGCC